>CALFIZ010000142.1 GCA_937877575.1 uncultured Marinilabiliales bacterium
GTCGGAGTTGTCGGAAATGCGGACTGTTGCCGGTGAGCCGCACACAGGACACGTTTCAGGCACATGAAATTCACCGTTAGACTTAACCACATTAATAACCTTTGGGATTATCTTGTTGGACTTGATAACTGATATCACCGTTCCTTTGTCACCCATTCCAAGTCGCTCACATTCAGATATATTGCAGAGACTTGCGCGTTTAACCACGGTACCTTCAAGTTCCACAGGATTGAATACGGCGACAGGCGTTATGGTCGATGCGGCACAACTCCATTCGATATGGTCAAGCACGGTTTCGGCAGATTCATCTTCCCATTTGAAAGCATATCCGGCTCTTGTGGCATGATGGCCGGTGACACTGCCTGTATTGGCATAGTCAGTATCATCGAATGTGACCACAAGGCCATCCACAGGGTAGGGGTTCTCGTTGGATGTGACTTTATGTGTCCATCTGTCAATCAAATAATTAATATTTTGAATGTTTGGATTATCCACAAATTCCTTCTCAACAGTTGAGAAACCCTGTGCTGCAAGAAAATCCATTCTTTTGCCCCATGAAACGATTTCATTGTCGGAATATACAAGTGTGAACGGAATCCAATGTATTTTGCGGCGTTTTACCTCTTCAATATCTTTCAGCGTCAATGAGCCGCTGGCAAGATTTCTCGGATTGGCATAGCTCTCACCGGACTCCAAGCAGAAGCGTTCGAAATCCTCATAGCTTATCACAGCCTCGCCGCGGATTACAACGTGACTTTTTTCCTTTATTTCAGGAATAATACCATTGACAGCCGCTGCAAGATGAGTGATATTCGTGCCGACATGTCCGTCACCCCTTGTGACGACCTTTGCGAGTCTGCCGTTGTCGTAAGTGACAACCAATGTCAGTCCGTCGAGTTTCCAGCTCATCCATATCGGACGGCCTTCTGACCATTTCACAATATCTTCCGGCCTTTTGGTCTTTGCCAATGAAAGTGCAGGAAACTCATGGGCTTCCTTCTGACCGCTTTCCGAAGCTGAGCTGACCTTGTGGGTAGGACTGTCTTCAAGCACAATTCCCGTTTCTTCCTCAAGTTTTTTCAGTCGGTCGAACATGGCGTCCCATTCAAAGTCAGTCATTCTTTCCGATTTTCCGCCGTAATACGCCTCAGATGCTATATTTAGATTTGCTATCAGTTCACGCATCTGTTCCACTTTATTATCTGTCATATTTCCTATATTATGCCTTTGCAAAGCCTGCAATGATTATTCATTCTGCAAACTTATACAATTTTTTCCATATAACTTTGCAAAAAGAGAGGCAAAGGGTTTCAGCTATCAAAAATAAAATTAATTTTGCACCCGATAAAAAAAACAAACAGAATATTAATAACAATAATCAAATAAACATGACCAAGAAATTTACATTACTTGCAGTGGTGCTATTGCTTTCACTGACATCATTTGACTTGATGGCTAACAAGTACGCCGTCCATTTTACCGACAAGAACAATTCTCCCTACAGCGTTAACTATCCTGAGGAATTTCTTTCGCAACGTTCAATAGCTCGCAGAGCCAGATTCGGCATTGCAGTCAACACCCAGGATTTACCTGTAAACCCGTCATACGTACAGCAGGTCACATCACTTGGTGCGACCTTGATTCACACCAGTCGCTGGCTCAACTGTGCCCTTGTTTCCTGCAGTCAAAGCGTAGCAGATCAAATCGCGCAGCTTAGTTTTGTTTCCGAAGTCGTTTATATCGCGCCGGCCAATTCCAAGGAGCCGTCGAAGTTCGCCAACAAGTTGGATTCTCAGATAAAGCCGTTGGAAAAAGGAGCAAAAACGGACTATAACTACGGCAATGCATACGGGCAGATATCCCAGATTAACGGTATTCCTGTCCACCAGCAGGGTTATACCGGTCAGGGTGTCCTGATAGCAATCATTGACGGTGGTTTCAGCAATGCCAACAACGTTTCTGCCATGAGCCACATTTATAATGAAGGCAGAATGATTTACACACAGGATGTGGTGAATCCGGGTGGCAGTGTTTATGCTTCCAACACAAGCAGTCACGGCACAAATGTATTCTCCTGTATCGGTGCAAAATTACCCGGACAGATGGTAGGCACTGCCCCTGACGCACAGTTTGCCCTTATCAGAACTGAAGACGGTGCCACGGAGTACCTGATAGAAAGTTACTATTGGGTAGTCGGTGCGGAGGCAGCCGACAGCATAGGTGCTGACCTCATAACCTCTTCATTGGGATACCAGTCGTTTGATGACCCGTCAATGGATTTCACTCACGAAGACCTTGACGGTGTTACCACTCCTTCAAGTATCGGCGCTGCAGCCGCAGTTGCAAGAGGAATTTTCGTTTCAGTCAGTGCCGGCAATACAGGCGACCTGGCGTTCCCATGGGTTTCAACTCCATCAGACCCGACATCAGTTCTCTGTGTCGGTGCCTGCACTTCCTCAGGAAGCATTGCATACTTCAGTTCAATAGGCCCTAATGGCGCCGGTGACCCAAAACCGGATGTGTTGGCACTCGGCTACAACAGCACCGTCATCACACCTTCAGGCAACGTGTCAACAGCAAGCGGCACTTCCTTCGCGTGTCCTATCACCTCAGGTATGATAGCATGTCTGCTTCAGGCTAATCCTTCAGCAACTCCGGAAGAAGTCCTCAACATCGTCAATGCAACCGGCAACAGATATCCGGTCCATGACAACACATACGGATGGGGTATTCCTGATTATGCAGAAGCACTCCAAGGTGTTCTCGCTATCGGCGACCTCAAATTCAAAAACCTGATAATTCACGATGAAATGGGCAACAACGATGGTTACCTTAATCCGGGTGAGACTGCAAGCGTTGACGTTGTAATCCTTAACAAAACCGATAATGTGGTTTCAGATATCGTCCTTTCTTTCGCAACAACCGATCCTCTTATAACATTGGATTCCGAGCCGATTCAGATTGCAGACTTCACAGCCAAAGAAACACGTACCATTCCAAACGCATTTACAGTAACTCTTTCCGAAGACGCCATGCCCAAATACTCGGCAAATGTGGTAGGCACAATAAACTGCAACACAGGAAACATAGTTTCAAATCTCGAAATAGTCGCATATAACCCGTATCTCATTTATTATGCAACCGCCATAATCAATGATGACAACGGTGACAACATCCTTGACCCAGGTGAGACAGCCGACATGTACGTATATATTCTGAACGATGGCAACAGACCTGCAGAAAATCTGTATGGCACACTCTCATCAACGTCAGACCTCATAACAGTCAACACACCATCAAAACCTTATGGCACAATCGCCGGTGACAATTTCAGATATACTTCTTTCAATATCACCTTAAGTGAAGAAGCTGATCTGACAACCCTCAACATTCCTTTCAACTTGGCAATGAACGGTTCAAACTATTCACAAAACATTGATTTCTCATTCCAGAACACCTGCAATATCATATTCAATCTTCATGATTCTTACGGAGACGGCTGGAACGGTGCTCATTTGATTGCATCATTCAGCGATGGCAGTCCTTCACAAAATATGACTATAGTATCAGGCAATGCAGCAACATTCACAGTGGGCGTATCGACAGGTACAACCGTGACACTCACCTGGCAGTCAGGTACTTGGGATTCTGAATGCTCATTTGAAGTAACATACGAGGACGGCACGGAAATTTATGCAATAAGCAATCCATATTCAGGTGTCCTTACATCATTTGTCGTTTCATGCAGCGGCGGAAATCCTCCAGTTTACTGTCTTGCGCCTGCGAACATTGATTCGGAAACCGGTGGCGACTACATCACTCTCAGTTGGGATGCTCCTGAAGATGCAACTCCAATATACTATCTGATTTATAGGGATGGCGTGAACATTGATTTGGTTTACGGAACAACATATACAGATGGGAACCTTGAACCGGGGATATACTGCTATTCCATTGAAGCCGACTATTCCGACGGCTGCCGCTCAGAACTCACCGCAGAACTCTGCGTTGACCTCTATATAACAGGTATCATGGGCGATGCCGACAATAACGGAATAGTTAACGTGAGCGACTTAATGAGTATGGTTAGTTATATCCTTGAAAGCAACCCGCATCCGTTTATCTTCAGCAACGCAGATGTAAATAATGACGGTGTCATAAATGTATTTGACATCATCAAAACAGTAAACATCATTTTCAATAACAGCAAATAATCATGAAAAGAGCTCTTTCTCTGTCATTGTATTTGCTTTTTGCAGTAATTTTCATCTGCAATGCCCAGACGAAAAAGGCCGTTGTAGAGGATTCAGTGTTGGAAGCACCGCAATATGCAGTGTATTTCACGGATAAGGACGGCACTCCCTACAGTGTTGACAATCCGCTGGAGTTTCTTTCACAAAGGGCTTTGGACAGACGTGCAATGCGAGGGATTGCTGTTAATGAAGACGACCTGCCTGTAAGTCCGACATACGTTGCCGGACTTACCGCCACAGGCGCTTTCGTGAAATGGACAAGCCGCTGGGGTAATCTTGCGATAGTATGTGCAACCGACAATATCATTCAGCAAATCAGTGAGTTGCCATACGTGGACTCGATAGTCTATATCAAGCCGTCACTTGCCAAGATTCAGTCTCAAAGCCATAACAACTCAAAATGGGATAACGAATTTCAGCAGGAATATTCAGGCGGGCACAACAAAGTTGACTACGGTGCTGCCGCAGCCCAGATAGAACAAATCAACGGTGTGCCTGTCCACAACGCAGGTTACAGGGGAGAGGGCATTCTGATAGCAGTCATCGACGCCGGATTCAGAAACCTCAACCAAATTCCTGCATTCCAGCCGCTTTTCGAGTCGGGCAGGGTAGTGTTTGAAAAGGACATAGTGCAAATAGGCGGCAATATCTACAGTGGCTCAAGCCATACTCACGGTACTGCCGTAACTTCAACCATGGCGGTTAACAATCCGGGCTCATTCGTCGGAACGGCGCCGGATGCCTCAT
>CALFIZ010000143.1 GCA_937877575.1 uncultured Marinilabiliales bacterium
AGACCGAAGGCCGCGAAGTGGTGAAGGTGGGTGTGCAGTTTGACCGCGACACGATGACGATAGGGGAGTATCTGGTTGGGTAAATAACAGACAAGATTGCGATAGCACGGGAGTGTCACGAGCGCAGGTGCCCGGTTTAGGATATTATGCCGAAAACAGCCAAAAGTATCTTGCATTTGTAAAAAAAATGTATTTTTGCAAGATTTATCGAATAATATGGATTTTATCAGTCATCAATAATCAAACACCAATAAAACTATGTCAAAACAAATCACAGAGAAAGTTACCTGGGTCGGTAAGATAGATTGGGAACTCAAATCGTTTCATGGACACGAACTTTCCACATATAAAGGCTCATCCTACAATGCTTATCTCGTCCGCGGAAACAATAAGACGGCACTTATAGACACCGTCTGGCAACCGTTCGACAAGGAATTTGTGACTAATCTTAAAAATGAAATCGACTTGCATTCAATCGATTACATAATAATGAATCATAATGAGATAGACCATTCCGGTTCTTTGCCGGAACTGATGCGCGAAATCCCTGACACTCCGATTTACTGTACGGCAAAGGGCGAAGGCATAATAAGAGGCCATTATCACAAAGACTGGAACTTTGTGAATGTTAAGACCGGCGACACCTTGGATCTCGGCGGTGTAATGCTGACTTTCATTGAGGCATCAATGCTCCATTGGCCTGATACCATGTTCACATATATGAACGGCGGAGACGGCGAACATATCCTGTTCTCAAACGACGGCTTCGGACAACACTTTGCCTCCGAATCATTGTTTGACGACTGTGTGGACAAATGTGAAGTCTATTACGAGGCAATGAAATACTATGCCAACATATTGAACCTCTATTCATTCCAAGTGACGAAGAAGGTTAAGGAAATCCTCGCCATGAACCTTCCTCTCGACATGATAGCTCCAAGTCACGGCATCATCTGGAGAAGCAACCTTACCGAGATAGTCGAAACTTATCTTAAATGGGCTGATGCTTATCAGGAAAAACAGGTGACCATCTTCTACGATACCATGTGGAACTCCACAAGAAAGCTGGCTGAAGCCATTGCAAAGGGAATCAGAAAAGAGAGACCTGACGTTGTCGTGAAACTTTATAACGCAAGTATGGACGACAAGAATAATATCGCAACTGAGGTCTTCCGTGCTGAGGCAGTGTTAGTCGGTTCACCTACAATAAATTACGGATTTCTTTATTCAATCGGCGGAATGCTCGAAATGATAAAGGGACTTCGTTTCAAGAATAAGAAGGCAGCTGCATTCGGCAGTTACGGCTGGAGCGGAGGTGCCGTGAAACAGATAACCGAAGGACTGAAAGGTTCCGGTTTCGAGATAGTTAACGACGGTTTTGAAACCATGTGGGTTCCTGATGAATCTTCTATTGCAAAAGCTGAAGAATATGGTATGCAGTTCGCTAAGTGCCTGAAGTGAAATCAACATGGAGAAATCAAAGATTTGGGATAATATCAAGAACTTCCTTAGGAGTGAGACATCACTGAAAGGGGAGATTGATACCGTTACTGCGGAAGAAAAAATAAGGAATAACATCTGGTTCAGAGGTGCCAACGTGTGGATTCTTGTCTGCTCTGTCTTTATAGCATCCATCGGGCTTAATGTTAATTCCACGGCAGTGATTATCGGTGCCATGCTCATCTCCCCGCTGATGGGTCCTATCATCGGCATGGGACTTTCATTGGGCATCAATGATGCGGATTTGCTAAACCGTTCGCTACAGAATTATGTCGTGATGGTGGTTGTAAGTCTTTTTGCTTCTACTGTCTATTTTTTGATAAGTCCGCTCAATTTGATTAATCCTACAGAACTCATGGCGCGTACAAGTCCTACTATTTATGATGTGTTTATCGCCTTTTTTGGCGGTGTGGCCGGCATATTGGAACAATCGCGCAAGGAAAAGGGTACTGTTTTGTCCGGTGTCGCTATCGCAACAGCTTTGATGCCCCCGCTGTGTACGGCAGGCTATGGACTTGCAAATGCACGATGGGACTTCTTTTTTGGGGCAATGTACCTGTTCATAATAAATACGGTTTTTATACTGCTTGCAAGTTATCTTGCATCTCTTTATCTGCCGTTCAACAGAGAGGAAACATCGAAAATGTCAGCTCGTAAGCGCAAACTGCACAAATGGTCCCCTTTTATCATAATAGCTATATTGGTTCCAAGTGTAATAAGTGCCATCGGACTGATTCAAAGTAATAATTTTGAAAGACAGGTTCGGGATTTTGTGACTGAAAATAAGACGTTTGGTGGCTCTTATATTTATGACTATGAAATACAGAAAGGAAATAGCTGGAAAAACAGAAAGGTGACAGTTTTTTTTACCGGCAACGAACTTTCTAATGAAGAGATTGCCTCACTGATATCCTCGGCCAAATATCATGGCATCGATGAAGACAAAATAGAAATCAAGGTTAATCTATACGACAGTCATAATAACAATATTGATGAAATTATGCGGGAAGTATATGATCATACAGATGCGGAACTTGAACATAAGGACAAAGAGATAAAAAAATTGGAGCAGGAACTGGCTGCAGCCAAGACTGATGAAATCCAGTATTCACAGGTCACCAGGGAACTTAAGTACAAATATCCGCAGGTCAACAATGTCACCATATCGCGCGGAGTCAGTGTGAGTGCTGACAATCTTGAGGCGATTCCATGTATTTCAGTCATCACATTGTCGAAAAATAAACTGACAGATTCGGAAATAGCCGAATTGACATCTTGGTTTAAGATTCGTCTGAACGATTCGACAGTCGTGGTGCACAGCTTTACTGAAAGCGAAAAAAGATAAATGCAGAATTATGATAATTGATATCAATATGCTGATAGTCAGATTGATGACTATTGATGACTATGATGATGTATATCGTCTTTGGACTATAACCGAAGGTATGGCCCTCAGAAGTTATGATGACTCACGGGAGGGAATTGAGAAGTTTCTGAAGAAGAATCCCACTTCAAATTTCGTTGCAGTCTATGACGGCAGAATAGTGGGTGTGATATTGTGCGGTATTGACGGAAGACGTGCGTATATCTACCATACTGTCGTTGACAAGGAGTTACGTTGTCAGGGTATTGGCAAGAGGTTGCTTGATGAGGTCATCAAGGTATCTGAAACCGAGGGTATTAAGAAGAATGCACTTCTCGTGAAGGCTGACAATGAACTTGGAAAACAGTTCTGGAAGTCACAGGGTTGGGACGAACGCAACGATGTGATTTACTATAGCAAGAATAACATGGAACAGTGATTTCAGATATCTGCGTATGGCGACTTGATATCGAAATGTTTTGTTGCCATACCGCCGAATAGCCCGATTCCGTTTTCAATATTGCAGATGACCTGTACCGGTTCGTTGAAGAAAGACAAGCTGGAGGAGTTGCTCATGGTTTCTATTGACTTAAAATATTGGTATGTCGGTGCATTTAATGAGGTGAATACCAACTGGAAGTTGTATGGCTCAGGAACGAAAGAATAGCTGTAAAAAGTGCTTTCTATGGTTATGGTATGTGTCTGCCCTTCAAAATAGCTGTCTTTGAAGTAGATATACGGGTATATGTCGTCTGAACCTTCGAGGGTGCTTATCATGTCGCCGGATTCCACAATCATAGGATCGGCGCAGCTAAAACGACACTGTGAATACCAGGTGCTGTCAGTATAAGTATTGTATCTGAGTTGCATCTTATAGTAATTGTCGCCTACAGGGTCGTTGATGCTGAACTTAAAGGTGTATATTTTCACACTGTCGCCATAGGAATCAACGGTTTTTTTCGCTGTGCAGCTGATGATTTTTATGTCCGGATAATGAGGGATGACAGTAGAGGCCGACAGTGTGCCACGTTCATAACCCGGAATATTGACTGAAACCGACAGCGAATCACCTTCAGCAGGGATGCAGTCAAAGAAATAGTCACCGTTTTCGACAGATGTCTGAGATGCCATCATGCCGTTTTGCATAAGTTGTATGTCGGCATTGTCAATGGTTTTATATGGTTCGTCATTGTCTTCAAGAAAGAACCGGCTCCATGACAAATGCAATTTTACCGCAGAGTCGGGGTAATTGTCGCTGATTAGGACTGCATAAGGGGCGGTTGCCTTTCCATTGAAATCAATCGCTTCCGTGCATCCTGCAATTAATGCCATCACCACTACGATAATGCCTGACTTGTATATTATGTTTTTCATTTTTACCTTAATGTTTGATTGTTAATAATTTATGTTGTTTCTCTGTTACCTGCAGTTTTAAAACTTAAATGAATATGAAAAAGACGGAATAATCGGGAACAGTGAGAGTTTCATCAAAGAATTGTTATAGACGTTTCCGTCATCATCAACATACCGTTCTCCATATCCGACATAAATCAAGTATGGGTTTTTGCGGTTATATAAGTTGTAAACGCTGATATTCCATGTATGTACACCATGCATACTCTGCTTGTGGAAGTTGATGCCGAGATCCATTCTGTGGTATGCAGGCATACGATAGTTGTTACGGCTTTCAATGTATGGTATATCGTTGTAATAAGGATATACATCGTTGTAATCATCATAGTTTTGAATTGCAAGTGTGACGGCATTGCCGGTGTTATAGACCCATGTCGTGCTGATATCGAATTTGTCGGATGGTTTGTACATCACGATGATGCTGATATCATGTCGGCGGTCGTATTTTGCGGGGAATGGCTTGCCGTTGCTGATAATCATGCCTTCACGGTCGAAGAGGCGCATCGATTTGCTCCAGGTATAGCCTATCCATCCTGTCCATTTGCCGATATTTTTCTGTACGAGAAATTCTACGCCATAGGCCCATCCGCGTCCCATGGCCACTTTGTTCTCCCATTTGGTGCTCGAACTCCAGAACGAGGCACCGTCTTTGTATTCCAGCAAATTGTTCATGGCTTTGTAGTAGCCTTCAATGCTGAAATCAAACATGTTTTTCAGTTTGTAAAAGAATCCTGCCGCAACCTGCTGTGAGGTCATAGGCTTGATATGTTCGGTTACCGGCACCCACAGGTCGGTCGGCAGACTGATGTTGCTGTTTGAAAGCAGGTGCATGTATTGTGTCATATAAGCGTATCCGACTTTGAACGACAGGTCGTCGGTAATGATAATGCGCCCGCTCAGTCGTGGCTGGACGGAAGGGTAGAAGGTGTTTTGTACTGCGAAGCCGCTAAGATGCACGCCTGCATTGAGCTTAATCACGTTGGATATCGCCCAGTCGTCTTCGATGTATGCATTAAGCTCAGTGGCATAGACTTTGCTTTCACCGATGACGGAATCGATGGTTCCCTCCGTGAAATTGCTGTCGTACATGTAAAAACTCATGATCTCAGGAGTGAAGATGTGCTCCGTCACCGAAGTGCCGAAACGTATTGCGTGGTTTGGTGACGGCGCATAGTCGAAATCGGCAGAAGAGATGATGTCACGTATGCCGCTTTTATAAGTCATACTCATCTCCTCGTTGTACATCATGTATTCATTTTTTCCTTCGAATTCAACACCTGTCTTGATATTGTTGCGGTAGCGTGTGTATGCACCGGTGAGGTTCATGAAGAGTTTTGGAGTCAATTCGTAGTTCCACCGCAGACTTGCAACTATATTGCCCCAGTTATAGCCGAGTTTCATGTATTCGCGGTCATAATAGTTCGCACCGTGTTCTTCCTTGAATCTCACACGTGCCGATATTCTGTCATCGCCCATGTATAGTGATGCGAAGAGATGACTGCGGTCGCTGAATTTATGCGTTATCTTTCCGTTAAGGTCGTAGAAATGATATCCGCCTGTGACTTTATAGTCCTCGGAGTCGGAAGATCGGGCTGATATCATTGCAAGTGCAAGCCGTGTGAACAAGTCAGAATATGTCCTGCGGTAACTCAGGCTGAATGTCGTTTTCTCCTTTATTATCGGACCTTCGATGTTGGCTTTTGCGCTGATGGCTCCAATGCTTACACCGCCATGAATCTTCTTGTCATTGCCGTTGTTGTTGTCGTCATCCTTACACGAGGTGACGCTGAGGCTCAGGCCGCACAGCAGGGCGGCGAGGAGCCAAAAGTTTAAACGGTTCTTTTTCATTTTGTTTTTTTAGATATTATTTTTTTTCTGTTCTCTCGTCTTTATGTTCTTGTTTGTCGTCGAACTTAATTTTTGGCAAAGTTAACGATTATTATTTAAATAGCAACAAGAAAAAGGGGCTCGACGAAAGATTTTGCAGATTTTGAAACTATTTTTGCAGATTTTGAAAGTCGGTTGCAGATTTTGAAAGTCTGAGCTTTAGACATAGGAACATCAAAAGACGCATTGGACGATACCCCCAAAAAGCGTACTGGAATAAGTGATTTGTTATGAAAACCGCTTATTGCAATAACCTTTTTTGATAAATATTTGGTTATTAGAATAAGTTTTAATATCTTTGTACCCCAAAAAGGACGAAGTAATAAATATAGGTATGGAAACTCTGTTTAAGAAGCATAGGGTGCTGGTATCCCAGGTCAGCATGAAGATTGTTCGCCAATTGATGAACTCCATCAACTGGGAAAAACAATTAGTGTCGATACGTGGCTCTCGTGGTGTTGGAAAGACCACGTTAGTGCGTCAATACATCAAGCGGAAGTATGGCGTAAATGCAGGTGAAGCACTGTACTTAGTGATGGACAGTATGTATTTTACCAA
>CALFIZ010000144.1 GCA_937877575.1 uncultured Marinilabiliales bacterium
TCATCCTATGATTTGTGCAGAGAACTTTCGGAGGCTTCAGGAGTGAACCTGACAAGTTGTTTTAACAATTTCGTGTTCCAGCCCGGCGCTTCGGCTTACGTGATAGACTACTGCATAGTGGAACCGTTTGGCGGCGGATATTTCGCCACCGTATATGTTGAACAGAAACTCCATCACAGAACCCAATACTCGGAAAACAATAGGGTGAATATTGTTTTTATGGACAAAAATCTGAATACTGAGGAATGCAGAATGAGCTTTGAAGACTTCAAAGGAAGTAAAACCTTCACTCTCGGTTTCGAACCGGTTGCAGTCTATGTTGACTATTTCCATAGGTCGTATGATGCAAAATTCGATGGCTATAAGATATTGACAAGGACGGGACAGACCAATTTCAAAAATACCAATTTCAAGATATATGTTGACAATGTTTCGGATTCAATCTATTGTCATACAACACATTATCTTGTGGCACCGAATGATGACACGCTCAGCGGCTACCGTCTTTCAAGCGTGCATCACTGGAAGGTTGACATCATCAATTTCGGAGAAAACAATGCCGCAAAGGGTTTCTTCAATTATTCTATGACAACGAATGACAGTGACTTGCTTGACGGGACTAATTATCCGTTGTTGATGTACCGTTCCAAACCGACTGAAAAATGGCATATTGTGCCGACGACACAGAATGGTACATATTCAGTGGGAGACCTTATCGTGGATGGTTTGCAGTCGGGCGAATACGCTTTTGCCGTTGAGGATTCCACACACTACGGCATCAGAAATTATGAGGCTAAAATCAGCGTTTATCCTAACCCTTCCAACCATGCCTTCAATATCAGTGTGGAAGGTGACGGTACTCTTATGATATTTGACATGTCAGGGAAGTTGGTTGATAAAATTGCAATCAGCCAGGATGTTACAAGATATTCGTGGATACCTTCTTCGAAGCATAGTGCCGTCTATCAGTTTGTTATGCTGTATCCTGACGGACATAGGGCAACGTCAAAAGTTATATATACCGGAAATCCTGAATAGTTGTAAAAAATGGGAGGAAACTATATGAAGAGTTTAAAGACAATAATGTTGGCTGTAATCATGATTCTTTTGCTTGCCGGGTGTCATCAATGGCCTGAATATCCTGATGAGCCGCAAATTGAATTTGTTGAATATCAGTTGCTTATTGATGAGGACTCGATTCCGCAGAAAGGTGTCATAGTTTTCTCATTTACTGATGGTGACGGTGACATAGGTTTGGATAATACCGAGACAGAGTATCCGTATGACTATAATTTGTTTGTAGAATATTATGAGATGCATGGCGGACTGTGGCAAAGTTATGTCAATGATAACGGTGACACCGTCAATTTTAACGGAAGAATACCGGTGCTTACACCGGAAGGCAATGACAAAGCCATTTCCGGGACAATTTACGATACGGTCGGCATCAACAGATTTAATGATGTTGACACTGTGAAATACATTGTCAGTATAAAGGATCATGCGTTGAATGAAAGCAATAAGATTGAAATAGTCACAAGGCAGAAATTATATTAGGAGGTGAAAATGATTGACAATATAGAACTGAAAAATGCAATAAAGGATGTATATGAACAGGTTGCCGTTCCCGTAAGGAGGCAGTTGCATGCTTATCCGGAGTTGTCGTTTCATGAGGAAGAGACCACAGAATATCTCATAAACCAGTTTCCTAAGGGCTGGATGATTACACGATTCCGCAACAGCAACGGATTTGTCGCGGATTTTGTTGTTGACGCCGGTCGCCCTACACTCGTGTTTCGTGCCGACATTGACGCTCTTCCGATACATGAGCAGACACAGTTGCCCTATTCGTCAACCAAAGATGGCGTCATGCATGCCTGCGGCCATGATATGCATGCTGCCATACTTCTGGCCACTGCCTGTATCATCAATTCACCTGACTTTAGGAATATTCCTGCTTTTAATATCAGATTTCTGTTCCAGCCGGCTGAAGAGGTGCTGCCGGGCGGTGCCAAAGCGTTCATTGACAACGGGGTTTTAAGCGAGATTAACCCGATGGCTGCTTTTGCACTGCATCTTTCGCCTGAACTTAAAACCGGGCAGGTCGGAATATTTGACGGACCTTTTATGGCTTCCAGCGATGAAATGTACGTGAAGGTTATAGGCAAGGGCGGTCATGCTGCAATTACAGAACACAACATTGACCCTATAATAACGGCTTCGCGATTTGTGCTTAAAATCAAGGAGTTGAGCGATATGGAACTTTCCGGTAACCCCCATGTTGCAGTAATCGGAGATTTCATTGCAGACGGTGCCACCAACATTACCCCTGACTATGTAACGATGCAGGGCACCATACGCACCTTCAATGACGGTGACAGGTCTTTTATAAAGAGAAGAATCCGGGAAATTGCAGACGAACTGCAGTCGCAATATAATTGTGTCATAGAAGTGAACATAATTGATGGTTATCCCACATTGTTCAACAATCACGGCGTGGTTGAGAAAGTGAAGACTGTTTCTTCCATGACGCTTGATTATCAGGATATTGTGTCTATCCCGAGACGAATGACGGCCGATGACTTTGCATATTATTCCAATATTATCCCATCCTGTATGATTCGGCTTGGCTGCGGATCTTACGGAAGTGGCAAACTTCATTCTCCGACTTTCAATCCTAACGAGGAATGCATGAAAATAGGGATTGAACTATTGTCGAATATCTGTTTTTATTATTAGTGTTCGATTATGGACCGGGGATTTCTGCCAATAACCAAAAAGGAAGCTGAGGCTTTGGGTTGGGATTATGTCGATGTTGTTTTAATATCGGGAGATGCGTATATCGACCATCCTTCCTTCGGCACTGCCGTGATAGCGCGTGTGATAGAAAACCTCGGCTGCAGGGTGGCGATAGTGCCGCAGCCTAACTGGCAGGACGATTTGCGCGACTTTAAGAAATTCGGCAGACCCCGTCTTTTTTTCGGCGTTTCGGCTGGTACTATGGATTCCATGATTAACCGCTATACCGCCAACAAGCGTTTGCGTTCCGATGATGCATACACCCCTGGAGGACGTCCGGGTGCCCGCCCCGACTATGCTTCTATAGTCTATTCGAAAATATTGAAGAAACTCTATCCCGACGTACCTGTTGTAGTTGGCGGAATCGAAGCGTCAATGCGACGTTTTACCCATTACGACTATTGGTCAGACAAACTGATGAAACCTATCCTTGTCGAAAGCGGTGCGGATATTCTCGTGTATGGAATGGGCGAAAAAACCATGACCGATTTGGTGAATCATGCAATCAACTACGGTAGTGAGGCACTTCTCAGAAACAGTGTGTATCATAGTCTGCTCAGCGGTATCAACCAAATCGGCTATCTGTCGGATAATATCGACAATCTTGATAAGGATGAGTTCATAATGCTGAAATCGAACAAAGCGGTTTCAGTCAGCAAGAAGGATTATGCCGAGAATTTCAAAGTCATTGAGACGGAATCCAACAAGTTTTCTCCTAAAGTATTGATAGAGGAAGTTGATGGTAAGTATATGATTGTCAACCCGACAAATCCGCCAATGACAACTGAGGAGCTTGATGCGGTATATGAATTGCCGTTTACAAGGCTGCCGCATCCCAAATACGCCAAGAAAGGGGAGATACCTGCATATAACATGATTCACAATTCCATCAATATTCACAGAGGATGCTTTGGCGGATGCAGTTTCTGCACCATTTCCATGCACCAGGGGAAGTCCATAGTCAGCAGGTCTAAGAAATCCATTTTGAAGGAAGTTGAAAAGGTGGCGTCAATGCCTGATTTCGGCGGTACCATCTCCGACTTGGGAGGCCCGTCGGCTAATATGTACATGATGCACGGCAACAATCAGGAATTGTGCAGGAAATGTGCGCGTCACAGCTGCATTTATCCTGAGATATGCAACAATCTTAATTTCGACCATGCGCCTGCACTCGATATTTACAATTCGGTCGCACAGGTCAGAAATGTTAAGAATATTTTCATTGGCAGCGGAATCCGATACGATATGTTTTTCCCTCACGACCAGTCGAAGGCGGTGCAGTACAGTACCTTAAGATATGCCGAGGAACTGATAGTCAAGCATACCGGCGGCAGACTCAAGGTCGCTCCGGAACATTGTTCGCCCGATGTGCTCAAGCTAATGCGCAAGCCGACATTTACGTATTTCAACAAGTTCAAGGTATTCTTCGACAAAGTGTGTGAGAAACACAAAAAGAATTATCAGCTGATTCCTTATTTCATCTCCTCGCATCCGGGCTGCGATGTGGCGGATATGGCGCGACTTGCCGTTGAAACAAAAAAGATCAATTACAAGCCCGAACAGGTTCAAAGCTTCACACCGACTCCTATGACACTTGCCACGACCATGTATTAT
>CALFIZ010000145.1 GCA_937877575.1 uncultured Marinilabiliales bacterium
TCTATATACCGCTCGGACAACGTGTAAGCAAATTCCATTTGGAGGGGCAAAACGGTGAACAACAATTTGAAATAAATTCTTTGGACTCCACAACGACAATAGGTTACAAACGCATTGTCAGATTCAAGACTGTTGAAGTGGATAAACTTGTGGTTTGTTTTGATGAGGCCAAAGGCCCGTTGTGTGTCAACAGCATTGAAGCATATTGTGCTCCGGCATTGTTGACGGAACCGGTCATTTACCGCGATTTCAGCAATGAGGTGTATATCACCGCATCGGATGTTGACGCCGCTGTGTTTTATACAACCGACGGCTCCGAACCTGATTTGTCATCGGAAATATATCACGGCCCATTCGTGTTAGACGGAAAGGGTATAGTGAAAGCTATTTCAGCAGATACTTTAATTGGTAGATTCAGTGCGTTGAGTGTCAAGGAGTTTGATTTACCGTACAATCATTTTAAAGTTGTAAGGCCTGTCGATGGAGTTGCAAGATTGTTTGATGGTAATGGCTTTTCAGCGGTGTCTTTTCCTCTGAATGATGCAGTGATTGATTTTGAATTCAACGAAGAACAGAACATCAGCGGTTTCAGAATGATGCCCGCTCAGGGACGTGATGAGACAGCCCATGCTACAAATTATCGTTTTTATGTTGACAATAAACTCATCAGTGAAGGAGAGTTCGACAATATTGACAACAATCCGGTTGAGCAGGTGGTGGAATTTGCGCCGGTTACGGGAAAAAAGGTCAGATTTGTTGCAGACAGGAAATTGCCGGAATCATCCTACATTCAAATAGGCGAATTATCTGTAATAACCGAATAAACCAGTCGTCATTTTCCCGTATCAAGATGTTTAATGGGAAATTAACCGGCAAATCAAAACTGCCAATTACAGTTCTGACCAGGCGATAACTTTATCCTTGAAAGTCTGAGGAATGTCAAGTCTTTCAAGGGCATCCTTCATACTTTCAATGTCAATGCTTTCAAGATACTTGACGGCATTTTGCGGATCTTCGGTGATATAGCTGCTTGTCTGCACTATTCTCATGTATTCAAGCGGTGGTATAGACATGCTCGATATATTGCTGAGATACAATAATTTGAAATCATTGCAAAGTTCGGACATACGTCTTACGATACCTTTTTTACCGTATATGATGTCTTGGCGTTTTGTTTTCTCGGCATCATACTCACATTTGATGTCAAATTGCTGTGATGCGGAGGTTTCAGGAAGGCGGATGACTGTTGTCATGTCTTTGCCATCGTATGTCCATGTATTGTCTTCTGCGAAGCGGGAATAAGGGTAATCCTTGCCGTTGACTGTTATTTTCTCAGGGGCGAAGTTGCCTTCTACAACGATTCTGACATGACGGTTTTGATCCATGCCGTCATAATGTCCTTCACGGGGATATATGTTCAAGGTCAGGGAGTTCGAATCGGAGTTTTTGACGACTTTGGTTGTGGTGAAATCGGAGTCGTATTGCTGTGATATTCCGTCATCGTCATACAGTGTCATTTCGGATGAGCCGTTGCCAGGTATTACGACTATCCATATTTCATTGTTGTTTTCCTGCAGGTTTTTGAGTTCTTTGGAAGCCATAGGTATGATGGAGCCTGCCTTCACGTAGTAAGGGTTTTCGTCAATCGTGTAGTGGAGGGTGTCGATAGTGCCTCCTTCATACATCATACCGGTAGCCATGTCGTACCAGTTGTCGCCTGCCGGGAACCATACGGTTCTTTCGGTAAGACATGTGGATGAATCAGCGGGTTGGCAGAGGGCGACTGAAAGGATGTCGTCGCCGAACATGTTTTGTTCCTTGAAAGAGTATGCTTCTTCATTCTCCGGATAGTCGTAATACATTGGGCGGCACATTGATATGCCGGTGTCGAAAGTCTGTCGTGCCGCATTGTAAATATACGGGGACAGAGTATAGCGGAGTCGTATAGCGTCGCGCATGGCTTCGAAGTAGTCAGGGAATCTCCAGATGCGCCTTTCAATGTAGGACGATTTGGTGGAGTGTGTTTTGAATATTGGTGTGAACACGCCGTATTGGAGCCAGCGGGTAAACATTTCAGGGTTTGTCGGATGTTCTGTTGCCTGACAGTGGCCGCCAATGTCGTGTCCCCAGTAGCCATAGCCCACGTTTGATGCGGTGGATGTGAAGTATGGCAGATATGCCAGCACCTCCCAGTTGTCGTGTGTGTCGCCGGAGAATCCGACCTGATAGCGGTGGCTGCCAATGCCGCCCCAGCGGTGATATATGACCGGTCTCGGAGCCTTTTTGCCATGACCGGTGTTTTGGCGGACTTTGTCGTTGAAGAATGTGTGGTTTAGCCAGAATGTGTTGCTGAGGCCTTTCATGTAATAGCAGTAAGTGTATTGCTGCCAGTCGAGCCACCAGAAATCCACGCCCATGTCCTGCAAAGGATGTATGACAGAGTTGAAATATGCGTCAGCCCAGTCACGGTCGGAGATGCGGAAACGTACGGAGCATTTGTTGCCGTTTTCGTCAATGAAGCCTTTCGGTCCGTCGTAATTGTCTGTCCTTGCCGTATAATCCTTTATGAAGCGGTCGTAGCAGTCTTCAAAGGGTCTGACACCGGAAGCAGGGTGGAGGTTAAGAGCCGTTTTCAGGTTGAGGTCATGGAGTTCATGCAGGAAATTCTCAGGATTTGGGAACAGGTCTTTCTGCCATGTGTAACCGGTCCATCCGATGAGCATTCCAAAAGTGTCCCTGACGTATTCTTTGCCGTGAAGCCATGTCTCATGCCAGTCCATGTCAATTATCATCACATCAATGGGAATGTCGTATGATTTGATTTCTTTGGCAAGGTCGATGAATTCGTTGTCGGTGTACATCCAGTAGCGTGACCACCAGTAGCCGAACATATATTTCGGAGGCAGAGGGATATTGCCGCCTATTTTGATGAAATCGCTGACGGCTGCCTTGTAGTCGTGTCCATAGACGAAAAGGTACAGGTCTTGGACATTAGCCTGTTCTCGCGGAGCCACCCATTGCTGCCAGTCGGAGTCATCGTCAACGATAAGGTGTCGTGAACTCTCGTCAATGACAGCCCATCCGTCGCGTGAGGCTACGCCCATGTCGTAGGGTTCGCGGGTTTTTGTTCCTTGGAAGCCGTCGAGTGTGCGCGTCGTGCCGAGAAGGTTCCCGGTTTGCGGCATGTCCGGGGTCCATTTGGCTTTTTTGCCGTTCATCATGAACGAAACCGAAGTGTTGTCATCGGAGAATTGTTCATTTCCCTTGTAATTCAGGGTTAAGAATTCGGTTCTTATGGTCAGTGACTTGCCGTTTTTATTTACAGTAAATTTTGGTACCGGGAGGTTCCTGTTGACGATGCCTAATGTCGCATTGTCCTCAAATATTCCATCCTCGCTCCATTCGAGGCGTATCAGTCTTGGAGTGAGGACTGTAAAGCGTGCATTGCCGAAGGTGACGATGGCGTCTTCATCGGCCTTGGGGTTGTATGGATGGTTTATGACTTGTGCTGATAAAGTGAGTGACAGCAGCAATGTGGTTATTGCAGGTATTAGTTTTTTCATGATATTACATTTTATTGGCTCGGTTCAGTACAGTTCAGCATTCAATCTTAAGGTATCCTGCCTTAATCCATCCCGCTTTCCGCATTATTTCACCGAAGAGCCATGTCAATACTGCTGGAATGACGAAGCAGACGAGAACCAGTCCGGTCCACATCATTGGGCCGCCGTCGGGCATGGCGGTATATATGCCTATTGGACCTACAAGACCGCAGGTGCCCATGCCGGAACCTATTGGGATATTCTCGAGGTGAAAGACGCAGGTGGAAAGCGGTCCGGTGATGGCTGCGGTGAGTGTCGGCGGTATCCATATTTGCGGATGCCGGACAATATTCGGCATCTGCAGCATTGAGGTGCCAAGCCCCTGTGCGACAAGACCTGACCAACGGTTTTCCCTGAAGCTCATCACGGCAAAGCCTATCATTTGCGCGCAACATCCTGCAGTGGCGGCTCCTCCTGCAAGACCGCCGAGACCGATGGCTAAGCATATTGCGGCTGAACTGATAGGCAGTGTCAGAACCATTCCGATGACTACTGATACGATAACCCCCATTATGAACGGTTGCATTTCAGTGGCGTTTTCGATGAATGTTCCAAGAGCGGTCATAATCTTGTCAATGCCGGGACCGAGTGCTATTGCCACCAGAACTCCGGAGACGATGACTACGGTAGGAGTGACCAGGATGTCAACAGGTGTTTCCTTATAGACCATCTTGCCGAGTTCCACGGCGACGAGGACGGCTATGTATGCACCAAGCGGCCCGCCGAGTGTGTTTCCGGCAATGCCGACAGCAATGGTACTGTATAACAGTAGTCCTTTGCAGCGCAGGGTGGCGGCGATGGCTACTCCTATAGCCGCTCCTGTGGCCTGTTTAGCGTATGAGGCGATGGTGACAAAGGCTTTGATGCCTAATTGGTCACCAAGCGTCTGAAATATGGTGCCGATGAGCAGGGATGCAAAAAGTCCCAGCGCCATGGCTCCAAGGGCATCGATGAAATAAGCTTTGGCTGTGAGGTCAACGTCCTTGTGTCTGCAATATTCTATGAATTTGCCCATCTCATTTGGAAAAGTCAGAACTGGATGGTAACGACATGATTTTCGCTCATGAAATCAACGAGCTTCTGGTCATCTGAAACCGATGCTATGCAGTTGTCAACGATGCGGACTTTTTCTGCCGGGTAGAATGACAGAAGGTCTTTCAGGGTTTCAAAGACGCAGTAGTCGGATGCGATTCCGCAGATGTCAACGCCTTCAAACGGTATGGATGTGATGACTTCCTTGAGCTTTGGACCGTTTGTCTCACTTTGGAAGATTGAGAACTCTTCCTTGTCGGCCTTTTCACCTTTGGTGAGATATGAGACATTGATGCCGTCGATTGAGTCAAGAGCAACTGCAAGGTTAGGATATACGTTCATGCCTTCCGTTCCGGCAACACAGTGGGGAGGGAATACACCGCCCTGTTCGATGAATGAACAGTGGTTTGCTGGATGGCAGTCCTGTGTGACGATAATCATGTCATATTTCTTCCATGCACCATTGCTGATGGCAACAGCCAAGCGATCCATCGATTCAGGACCTTTTGCTACAGCCAGACTGCCTGTCGTGAAGTCGATCTGAGGGTCAACTATAATGAGCAAACGCTGGTTTTGGACTTGTTGAACTGCATTCTTACCGGCAGTTTCAGTTTGTTTTGTCTTCTTATTGCCACAGCCGGCAAATGTGGTGACGAGAGATGCGAGTACCATGATTGCTAAAAGATTTTTCTTCATTTTTTGTCAATTATTGTTTCTGTTTAAGTTAACTCGTTATTTAAACGTTGCAAAAGTAATAGAAAAAATATTATATTTGCAGCGAAAAAGAATGTAAATGAATTAATATGGTACCAACTCGAATATTCGATATTTTGGATGAAATCTCATCAAAATATGAAAAACCTGATTTCTTTGCAGAGCGCGACGGAGATGGCTGGAAGACATACAGCATAAAGGATTATGTGAATTATGCGCATACCATTGCCTCCGCATTGCTGGAAATAGGATTAGTTGAGGGCGACAAGGTTGTAACCATAATGAACAACCGCCCTGCCTGGAATTTCTTTGACATGGGAATTATGCTCGCCCACATGATACATGTACCCGTTTATCCCACGTTGAACAAACTTGAATTTGAATATATCCTCAACCATTGTGACTGCAAGTGTATTGTTATAGGTACCGAAGCCATATATAAACATGTTGCTTCGGTAATTTCGGACGTGGTGCAGCACCCTTTAGTCTATAGCGTTGACAAGATAGAAGGTGTGGCTAATATGGATGAAATAATTAAAATCGGTGAACAGAGTCGTGAAAAATGGGCGGCAACCATCGAGAATAACAGAAAAAACATTTCAACCGATGACACAGCTACCATCATATATACGTCAGGTACAACAGGACGGTCAAAGGGCGTGATGCTTACACATAAAAACATCTGCAATAACTTTTATCCTATAGTCCGTGACTACCAGAAACTTGACTATCATGCTAAGATGCTTAGTTTCTTGCCATTATGCCATGTGTATGAACGAACGGTCAATTACCATTACCAGTTTATGGGTGTAAGCCACTATTATGCGAAGAGTTTGGCTACCATAGGCAAGGATATGCACGATATGCACGCCGATGGCTTCTGCGCTGTCCCGCGCGTTTTCGAGATGATGTACGATAAGTTGTACCAGGCAGGGAAGAATCAGACAGGAATAAAGAAGAAAATATATTACTGGGCTTTTGATGAGGCTACCAAATATGACCATTACAGTAAGAATCCTTTCTATAAACTTAAAATCAGCATTGCTGACAAGTTGGTTTACAGCAAATGGAGAGACGCACTTTCCGGTAAGGATGAAATGACCGTCGTCTCCGGCGGGTCATCTATCCCTGAAAAGGTAATCCGCCTGTTCACTGCTGCAAAGGTCAGAGTGTATGAAGGTTACGGACTTACCGAGACATCACCTGTGATTGCCGTCAATCACCCTAAAAATAATATTATCAAGTTCGGTTGTGTGGGCGTCATTCTGCCTACCGTCCAGGTGAAATTTGCCGAAGACGGTGAAATACTCACCAAAGGTCCATGTGTGATGAAAGGATATTACAAGGACGAAGCGCTCACGAAGGAAGTCATCGATGAGGACGGCTGGTTCCATACCGGTGATATCGGCACTATGGTAAAGGACAGCCAAGGTGAATATCTTAAGATTACCGACAGAAAAAAGGAGATATTCAAACTGTCATTAGGTAAATATATCGCACCGCAGGTTATCGAAAACAAACTTCAAACTTCAGAATTTATTGATAATCTGATGGTTATTGGTGAAAATGAAAAGTTCGTTTCGGCAATCATAGTCCCGAGTTTCAAGAAAATAGGAGATTATTTGCTAAGTCAGAATAAACAGGCTCCTTTCAGCCGTGAGGAAATGACCAAATCACAGGATGTCATTGATGTCATACAGAAAGAAGTTGACAAGGTTAATGAGACATTGGCGGATCATGAGAAAATAAAACGTTTCAGATTGGTTCCTGACGTATGGGATGTCAGCACCGGTGAACTTTCACAGACACTTAAACTTAAACGTAAGGTAATATATCAGAAATACGACAGCCTTTGCCGCGAAATCTATTATCAGACAAAGGAATAATTAAGCTGAGTAACAGTTGCATGTGGAAATATATTAGGAGGTACCTTCCTCTTGCAATAGCCGCTGTCATATTCATGACAGGCGAGGTCTTTGTGGATTTGATACAGCCAAAGCTGATGAGCGCCATTGTTGATGACGGTGTGCTCGGTGTCAGCAATGGTGGTGTGGGCAATATGCAGCTCATCCTGAAATACGGGTTCCGGATGGTTATACTGGTGCTTGTCGGATGTATATGCGGCGCATCAAACAGTATATGTGTTAACATTTCCAGTCAGAATGTAGGCAACAGCATCCGCAAAGACGCTTTCAAACACATAATGGGGTTGTCGTTCCAGCAGACCGACAGGTTCACGACAGGATCACTTGTCACTCGCGTCACCAACGACATCACTCAGACTGAGAGAATGGTGGCACAGTTTATCAGGGGATTGATAAGGACAGGACTGCTCACTTTCGGCAGTTTGTATTTCCTGTTCAGCTTGAATCCGAAATACAGTTTTATAGTGTTGTGCACACTGCCTTTCGTTATTGGTTTCATGATAATCTGTCTGAGAAAGGCAGGACCGTTGTTTACAAAATTACAGGCACAACTGGATAACGTGAACCAGATAATGCAGGAGGACATCACAGGTATCCGCATAATAAAGGCTTGTGTGCGTGAACTTTATGAAAAGACCCGTTTCGGAAAGGCCAACGAGGAACTGATCGGTACCCAGTTGAGCGTTCTGATATTGTTATCATATATGTTTCCGGTGATGTTCATCTTTATGAACATAGCTGTAGTGATTATCCTGTATGTGGGCTCTTTTGATGTTGCTTCGGGCGTTTCGTCACCTGGCAACATCATGGCTGCCATCACATACACTACACAGTTGCTGCACGGAATACTTATGCTGCTGATGCTGTTTCAGACTATTACAAGAGGTATGGCTTCGTGGAAACGTGTCAGGGAAGTCCTTAACACAACGACAGCACTGCCCGACGGCACAGCCACCGATATCAGTCTTGCCAAGGGACGTCTTGATTTCAACAATGTGTCTTTCGCTTATCCGGGGACAGATACGCCTATCCTCAAGAATATAAATCTCAAGTACGTCATTGCAAACCCTGCTGCTTATTATGCGCTGAGTTGCTTCATAAAGAATTTCAAAATTTCTGTCAAAGAAAGATTCCTGTTCAAAATCAAATTTATCCGCCTTAACGGAAGTCATGGACTTCTCATATTCCAAAGCAGAAGCTTCAAGTCTTGAACGCATTGCCTTAAACAGAACAAGATCTTCATCAACGGAAGAAACCTTACAGTATTCAGCGGCCTTTATAACGCTGCCGAACATTTTGTAAAGTTCATAATTTGTCTCTCCGTCAGAATAACCTGCGTAGAAAGTTTCTCCATCTTTTTTATATTCATGGAAGGACGGCACAAGAACGGCACTTTTTCCTTCATTTTCCAAAACCAGATATGAAGCATAGAACCGTGCAATATCATTCAGTACCCTGTAATTCTTTTTCAGGAACTTAACATTCATCGTGCTGTAGAACTGATTCATTATATTTTCTACAACAACAATTCCCCCTGCTACGGAATATGAATTCCTTAAATCAGAACCGGCTGGAGAAGTATCGCCCCAGATATCCGTTGAACCGTGAACGGCACATCCCTGAATTCCATACATTTCTCTTGCAGTTGTTTTTCCGTGTGTAAAAAGTTTTTTATAAAGTTTTTCTGAAGAAAGACCGTTACGCTTAAGCCCCGTAATATAAGGAGCATAATTTTCCGGAGAAAGTTCATTCATGCTGTAACGTACATTATCTGAATCTTCATCTTCCGTAAGCCAGAGCCCGCATGGTAATGCAGGAAGAGTTCCCGGAGTCATTGTCGAAGCAGCAAGAAGGTATCTGCTGTAATTCCAGAACTGTTCCATAAATTCCGGAGAAGATTTCTTTTCAAGTAATTCCTCAGCACTAAGTTTTGCACTGCCGTCAGTAAGTTTAAAAGAAACTTTCTTAAACTGTGCAGCAGTTTCCTGATAATGAAGGCGCTTTATTGAATCAAAATTCTTGCAGGAAGCAAGACAGATTTTCTTTAACGCAAGGTCTGCACTCCACAATGCAAGTGAATTAGCTTTTCTGTGAACATCTCCGCATTTTTTATAGTAATGAGGTTTTCTGTAAGCAGATTCCACATCAACAAAAAGCGTAACTTCATCAGCTTTTTCTACAATAATATTTGAACCTGTAACTTTTACATTTCCGTCTACAGCAACTGCCGTAACAACTGCAGCAAAAGGAACTCCATTTATGCTGTGAAAGCAGATTGTATCATCAGAAAGGGAATATTTTTTATAAGCGTCCCTGCATTCAAGAGAAGCCCTGAGGTAAATGCTTTTTGGAGTTGAAGCAGAAATATGAACGGCAAGCACATCATCCTGAGAAGAAGCAAAAACTTCTGTCGTGTAAGTTATGCTTGAACCGCTGGTATTTTTAGAAAGATCTTCCGTACTCGGTGTTTTTGATTCACGGGTAAAAACTGTGGAAGCAACAGCTGTTTCAAAATCCAGCTGTCTTTTATAGAAGGAAACTGACTCATCAGAAATTCTTCTGATACCGTCCGGTCCCTTAAGACCATAAGTTTCTCCGTCATAAAAATCTATATGAAGGGAACCTGCTGATTTATAATGTGCCTGTTCCTGAGGTAAAGCCGTAAAGCTTTCGTAAATAAGTTCCTGCGCCTCAGAAATACGGTCCAGTTCTATAAGATTACGGATTTCTTTTAAAGATGCAGCGCCACTTGAATTATTTCTGTTTGTAAAGGGTTTTGACCATACAGATTCTTCATTAAGATCTATAACTTCATGCCCGATGTTTCCGTGAACCAAAGCACCAAGTCTTCCGTTGCCAACAGGAAATGCTTCTTTTTTATTCTGAGCCGGTTTTTTGTACCACATTGAATTCATAAAATCCCCCTCACTTCTACAGACAGCCTCCGAAAAACTTTATATAAGGCTGACACTGTATTTTTAAAATCGCATTTATTATAGATAAAAGTCTATCACATAAACTTATCTTAGGCACGGGGTTTTAAAGCATATCAAAAAACTACTTGTAATAAAGCCGTGTTTTCACTTTAATTTTAAATCATGTTTTCAGTTATCAGACCCATTGTTTCATTCTTGAAAAAAGAAATAGTACTTACCTGTGCATGGATTCTTGCCATAGCTTCTGCTTTTTTTGTAACACCTGACCGCAATTATATTTCCTACATCGATTTCAGTTCCCTTCTGATTTTATGGAGCCTTATGGTAATAATGCAGTTCTTTTCCACAGAGGGAATTTTCATTCTAATCGGAAACCGCCTTCTTCTGCTTACAAAAAAAATATGGCAGCTGGCAGCTGTTCTTATTGCCCTGTGTTTTTTTACTTCCATGTTCATAACAAACGATGTTGCACTGCTGACTTTTGTTCCTTTTACGATATTAATGCTTGATGCCTGTGACAGAAAGGATCTTTTAATTCCGGTAATCGTGCTTCAGACTATCGCTGCAAATACAGGAAGCATGTTTACCCCTGTAGGCAATCCGCAGAATCTGTTTTTATTTTCACTGATGAATTCTTCCCTTAAGGATTTTCTGCTTCTGATGCTTCCATATACCGGCCTGTCTTTTTTACTTTTAACTGCAGGAATTTTCTGTCTGAAAAACAAAAGCCAGCCTTGCAGTACTCAGCAGGACAATTCTTCCCATATAAGAATCAATCCGATTACCGCAGGAATTTACGCGCTGCTATTTCTGAGTGCAATACTTACGGTACTTAAATTCATTCCTTTCTATATACTTGCAGCAGTTGTTTTAGCCGTTACTCTTGTTATAAAACCAAAAATCATACTAAGGGCAGACTACGCCCTGCTTTTTACATTCATAGGGTTCTTTATTTTTACAGGAAACATTGCCCGCATTACGGTCTTTAAGGAAAGTCTGCAGAATTTTGTTGCAGGACATGAAGTGCTAACCGGAATTGCAGCAAGCCAGGTTATAAGCAACGTTCCGACAGCCTTGCTTCTGTCTGGTTTTGCAAAGAATCTCAGGGAACTGACTGTCGGTGTAAATGTGGGAGGTCTGGGAACTCTTATTGCTTCCATGGCAAGTCTTATTTCTTATAAATTCTATGTCAGGACTCCAGGATGCCAGAAAGGCAGATACATGCTTTACTTTACGGCTGCAAATATTATTTTTCTGATTCCGCTATGTCTTATAAATCTGCTGAGCAGATAATTAAAGCACTATTTAATAAAGAAAATTAATAAACATATTGACACTTTTTTTTCTTTTTTATATAGTGTTTTCACATTCAGCAATGAATGCTCCCTTAGCTCAGTCGGTAGAGCAACGGACTGTTAATCCGTGTGTCG
>CALFIZ010000146.1 GCA_937877575.1 uncultured Marinilabiliales bacterium
TATCACGGCTGCCGCGATGCGACAGCCCTACAATGGAATCGATGTCACACCGTGGCTGCCGCATCGTCAACGATACGTTATTGTGGCTGCCGCAATGCGACGAATTATCACGGCTGCCGCGATGCGACAGCCCTACAATGGAGACGGAAAACATTTCCCAATTTGTCTGTGTTGAAATCAGAATTTTTATGTAAATTTGCAACTTAATTATTGAACACACTTTTTGTTAAATGAATTATTAATTATTGAATGAAATGAAGGAAAAATCATTAAAACTATTATTAATGGCTGCACTTGCAATATTTTGTGTGTCAGCCTTTTGTCAAGATAGAATATATCTCGTCGGCAATGATGAGCCTATCGAATGTGAAGTTGATGAAATAGAAGGGACAACCATTTTCTACACTCTTCCTAATAGCAGCGCAAAGTTGAAAGTTGACAAATCGCAAGTTGATATGATAAAATATGAAGGCGGGGCAGTTCTTTCTATGAATGACATTGTTACGGAAGAGGAATATTACAAGGATGCAAAGCGCAATGCCTTGAAATTCAATGTTATGTCACCAATATGGGATGTGTTCGAAATTGCGTATGAACATGCATTTTCCCCGACCAAATCCATTGAAATCACAGCCGGTTATGTCGGTATCGGCAGGGATGCATACGACAGCAATGCCGAGAGATGGGATTTCACATACGAGCCGAAAGGTTTTATGGCTACTGTCGGCTATAAGTTTATGGGTACCAGAAGCACATATAACCTGAATGACAAGTATCGTTCGATATTGCAGGGTGGTTATGTCAAACCTGAACTTGCCGTCAGTTTTGCCAAGAAGCTTGATAGAGTATGTGTCTATGATAATTATGAAAGCAACTTTAAGAATGTCAGCAGAATCATAATGTCGTATTCATTGATGGCTGTAGGTGGTTACCAGTGGAATTTCGGCGGTTTCATTCTTGATATATACGGTGGTTTGGGATATGGTATAGGCTCATATACCACTTATGGATATCTCAAGGTCAATGACGGTTTTTCCTTGGTTATGTCAACCGGGGTGAAACTTGGATTTGATTTTTAAATGTAATTAATAACCTTTTAATATAAGAAATCATGATAAAAAAATTAGATGATCTTTTTGATGAATTGAAATCACGTCCCACCAAAAGAATCGTGGGGGCTTATGCTTGTGACTCTCATACTATCGGCGCAATTTACAATGCGGTGGCAAAAGGTATTGTAAGCGCAACGCTTGTCGGTGATGAGAAGAAAATAGCCGATGTTTGTAAGAGTGAAAATATTGACATGTCGTTGTTTGACATTGTAAATGAGCCTGTTGACACGAAGGCTGCGGCAAAGGCTGTCGATATGATAAACAAGGGTGAGGGTGATATTTTGATGAAAGGCACGCTGAGTACCGACAGATATATGAGAGCTATTCTCAACAAGGAAAACGGACTCGTTCCGCCTAAGGCTGTCCTCAGCCATGTGACTGTCATCGAGAATCCGGCATACCATAAACTCCTCATTGTGGGTGATGTCGCCGTGATTCCGGCACCGGACCTTGACCAGAAGATAGCCATAACCAATTATCTTATCCGTACAGCTCATGCCCTCGGCATTGACAGGCCAAAGGTGGCAGCCATCGCTGCAACAGAACAGATGCTGCCGAAAATGCCGGCTTGCGTTGATGCCGCCATCATTTCAAAGATGTCAGACAGAGGTCAGATAAAAGGTGCCATTGTCGATGGCCCTTTGGCTTTCGATGTGGCTATCGACAAGGAAAGTGCTGAGATAAAGGGTGTTCAGAGCCCTGTTGCAGGCGATGCCGACTGTCTGCTGTTCCCTAACATCGAGACTGGCAATGTCTTCTACAAGACAAGCACAAAGTTATGCAAGGCTGAGCTGGGTGCATTCGTGGCAGGTGCAAAATGCCCGTGTATCCTTTCATCACGCGGTGATACAGTCAACACCAAGTTATATTCAATTGCAATAGCTGCAATGCTCGCATAATGGAACCTATCAGATCTTTAACGGAACTGACTGACTTTCTCAAAAGTAAAAATCAGCAATTCAAAATAGCAGTGGCGTGCGGGCATGACTCAAACACGATTCATGCCCTGCATGAGGCTGCAAGTCAGGGATTCGTGCATCCAATCCTCGTCGGTGACGAACAACAGATTAACGGTATTGTGAAAGCTGACGGCCTCAACGGAAACCTCTTCGAGACAATAAATGAGAAAGATGACTCCAAAGCCATGGACATCGCTCTGTCAATGGTGAAAAACGATGAGGCTGACATTCTGATGAAGGGACTTATCGGTACCGACAAATTTCTTCACGCTGTCCTTAACAAGGAAAAAGGCCTGATGAAACCAAAGGCTGTGTTGAGCTATGTCTGTGCGATAGAAGTGCCGAAATATCATAAGCTGCTGTTTATTAGCGACACCGCTGTACTTCCTTTCCCCGACCTTGACCAGAAGACAGCCATGCTGAAATATGCCGTGAAGATGGCTAACCGTTTCGGTATCAGTCGTCCGAAGGTGGCTCTGATAGGAGCTTCAGAGAAGGTGAGCAAGGGGATTCCAGATTCACAGGACTATGCAATAATGTGCAAGATGGTTCAGCGCGGACAGCTGCCGGACTGTATCATTGACGGTCCGCTCGACATCTTTCTCGCATGTGACAGGAACAGCGTCGAAATCAAAGGCGTTGACACACCGGTAAACGGTGATGCCGACATCCTCCTGTTTCCCAACCTGGAGGCATGCAACAGCTTCTACAAGGGGCTCATGCTTTTTGCAGACGGCGAACTCGGCGGCCTGATACAGGGTACCGAAAAACCTGTGGTCGTCATGTCGCGCAGCGAAAGCGAAAAATCAAAGTACTATTGTATAGAAATGGCATGTATAGAATGTCTTAACAGTTAATAACCAATATATTAGAAAACAACTATGAGGGCAAGGAGGTCTTCATGTTCGGCAAGCACAAGGGCAAACGAGTGGAGGACG
>CALFIZ010000147.1 GCA_937877575.1 uncultured Marinilabiliales bacterium
TGTCACAATAGGAACCCTGACCACAGATGTAAGTGGAACAGTTAACGCACTTATCCCCCATTCAACTCCTTCTGGAAGCGGATATAGAATCAGAGTCGTATCGACAAATTATCCGCTCGTTTCAGAGGATAACGGAAGCAACATTGTCATTGTTCCGGAGGAGGGTATTGATGAACATGACGGCTTGTTGAAACTGTATCCTACTGTTTCGGATGACTTTGTGAGACTTGAGTCAGATGACGTTATCAAAAGCGTTGTGCTGTTTTCGTCAGATGGCAGGCTTGTGAGACGGATTGACTATAATGGCAGTGAAAAGAGTATTGTTTTGCAGATAGGAGATTTACATGGCGGTCCTTACAGTGTGCTGGTAAATACCGAACATAACACGTATAAATCGGCACTCATAAAAAAATAAAAAAATATTTCAAAGTTTTATAAAAAAATTATACTTTTGTATGACTGAGTTATTAGACAAAATAAAAAATAAGAACTAATAAAAAGTAATGTTTAACTAATTAAAAATCAAGCTTATGAAAAAATTTTTCAAATTATTCTCATTAGTGCTGTTTGTAACCGTATTATTTGGCGGTTCATACGCTCTTAATGCTCAGAAATCTGTCATAGCTGAATCACAGGACGCTGAGAACGTTCAAATCAGCGGAGTAAAGGACGGATGGATGACATGGTATCTCGAAGATGGCAATGGTCATGTTCTTGGTAATACTACTTCCAGTGATAAGGAATGGGGCCTTTACAATCGTTTCACTCCTGAGGATTTCGCACAGTTTGACGCTGTCGGCAAACAGATAACCCAGATTAAGTGTTATCCTTACAGCCATTCATCATCACCTTCAGTGATAACAGGCCTTACAGCTGTTGTTTACCAAGGCGGTTCAGTTTCCGGTACATCATATAATCCCGGTACATTGGTATCAAGCCAGGTGTATCCATGGAATAATGTTTATGGTGAAACAGTCATCGACCTTGACAACCCTGTAACCATTGACGGTACACAGGAAATTTGGATTGGTGTTGTAATCAACTTCACATCAGGTTACGTTGCACTGACAGATGCAGGTACAGTATATCAGTCAGACAAGGGTGACATCATGTCCATGGTTTCCAATGGTGTAACTCAATTCTTCAAGGCAGCTGATGCATTATCATCAGGCGAGTGGCCATATAACTGGTTCGTACAGGCATACCTCGAAGAAGGCAGCTTACCATCAGCAGACATCATCAATGTTGATTTCGAAATCGGTACAAATGGTGCAAAGGTTGCTCAGACATACGTAAATGCAGGTTATGACTTCTTCACAACATGGAGCAGCGCTCCAGGTGGAGCAGAAGATGCCGCTTTCTCAAATGAGCAGGCTTATGAAGGCTCTCTCTCAGCTAAATTCACCTATAACAATGACTTCGTAATGCTCCTCGGTGACAGAACAGCAGGTCACTATGGCATCAATTTCAAGGCTTATGTTCCGACAGGCAAGGATGCTTATTTCAATATCCTTCACGCATTTGCAGGTTCAAGCAGTGAATGGGCTTGCGAGATTTACATCAACCATTCAACCAACGGCACATCAATAAATGTGGCCGGTGTGGCTTATGATTTCACATGGCCTATGGATGCATGGAATGATGTTTATTTTGATGTTGACCTTGACAATGACCTTATGAGTTTCTATGTTAACGGTGCTCAGATTTATGAAGGACAGTTCAGCCTCGATGCTTCAAAGGGCACTCGTCAGCTTGCAGCTATGGACTTCTATCCTCCAACAAGCACAGCCAAGTCAGTGTATTATGTGGATAACATCGTATTTACAGACCTCAACGCAGGTGGCGGCTCAATCTTCGAAACCGATTTTGAAGATGCTACAGCAGGCAACCATGTTGCTGAATCATATCCTGATTATTGGACAACATGGAGCAGCCAGCCGGGCGGTTCTGAAGACGGTCTCATCTCAACCGAACAGGCTTTATCAGGCAGACAGTCAGCAAAGTTCTCATACAACAATGACTGCGTTTTCCTCGCAGGTGACAAGACATCAGGTGAATACACTGTTGACTTCAACATCTTTGTTGCCAACGGTATGGATGCTTATTTCAATGTTCTTCACGTATTTGCAGGTTCAAGCAGTGAGTGGGCTTGCGAAGTTTACATCAACCATTCAACCAACGGCACAACACTTAACGTAGGTGGTGAAGCTTATACATTCTCTTACAATGCAGGCGCATGGAACAGCGTTCATATTTATGTTGACCTTGACAATGACCTTATGAGTTTCTATGTTAACGGTGCTCAGATTTA
>CALFIZ010000148.1 GCA_937877575.1 uncultured Marinilabiliales bacterium
CCACCGAGATCTACACTCTTTCCCTACACGACGCTCTTCCGATCTTAGGCAATCTCAAGGGCATAACCGACCTCAAGGAGAAATATGATTTCCGTCTTCTTGTCGATGATGCCCATGGTATAGGAACTATGGGCAAGACCGGTGCCGGCACAGGTGAATATTTCGGTGTTCAGGATAAGATAGACGTTTATTTCGGAACATTTGCAAAGTCATTTGCGGGTATCGGTGCGTTTGTTGCTTCCGAAAAAACAATCATCGACTACTTGAAATACAACATGCGTTCACAGATTTATGCAAAGTCACTGCCTATGCCAATGACTATCGGTGCCCTGAAACGTCTGGACCTTATGAGAAAACATCCCGAATACAAAGATAAGTTATGGGAGAACGTTCATGCTCTGCAGTTAGGTCTTAAGGAACGCGGATTCAATATCGGAAGAACCGAATCATGCGTCACGCCTGTATATTTCAAGGGTTCCGTATCCGAAGCCACCAACATGGCATACGCATTGCGTGAAGAGTTTAACATTTTCTGTTCAGTGGTGTTGTATCCTGTTATCCCGAAGGGTGAGATTATTTTCAGAATTATACCTACAGCCGCCCATTCTCTTGATGATGTCAATTACACACTCGAATGTTTCGGCAAGCTGAAAGACAAACTCGATTCCGGCTATTATGATACCGGTGAGGTGGTCAAAATCCCTGAATTGATTGAAGAATAATCATACCATTGTCAAATGGTTATGATGTTGTGATTTGCCTGTATCGGCTGGAATCGCAACATTAGATTACGGAACGGCGATGATTGACATTTCAACTATGTTGACGTCGCCGTTTTCTGTAACTATCTCGAAACGGCTGATGTCCTCGCGCATCCAGGAAGGTATTGCGCTTAATGATATGTACAGTGCTTCGTTGCCGGCATTTGCATTTACATCCTTCAGCAGAAATCCGCTTTTCTTGGCGTTGAACTTGTATAAGTTGACATAGATTTTCGGTGTCTTGTCATCAATGGATTTGATGATTATTTTGATGTAATTGTTTTTGCGGTCTTTCGGCAGCAGTTTCTCAAAATCGAAGTTCTGCTTTGAACCTGCAGTGATGGTGACAGGTGCGGTCACCAATTGCCTGACGACATTGTTGTTGAGCAGTGTGGTTATTTCATTGATGCTTTGCAGTGCCGTTGGGTCATCATTGTAAGTCTTGAGTATTGATGCGTATCCTGCCAAGGCTTTGTCGTATTGGCCTTTGTTGTAATTCAACTTACTGTCGTTCAACAGTTTTGTGTAGTAGCGGATTCTCAGCTCCGTCAGTTCCAGAATGGAAGGAAACGACCAGTCCGTGTATGAAGCAATGTCGTTGTATACGGCTGCACTCGTTGTCATGACATCGTTTCCGAACGAAGTCATCTGCTTTATTTTGGGAAAGTTCAGCTTGTTTAAAAAAGTAATTCGCGTTATGAGGTCTGCAAGATGAAATCCCCATCTG
>CALFIZ010000149.1 GCA_937877575.1 uncultured Marinilabiliales bacterium
TTATAAAATATGATATATTTAAGCATATATAATTTTTAGCATTTTATAAAATCAAAAAGTAAAATAAATTTATTCCCTTATTAAAAATGTCTTTACGATCAGGAAACAACAAAAAAAAAGGTCAAAAACAGGCTCTGAGTTGAACCGTAGCACTTAACTTGTTTGTGTTTCTGTCTATATTTTCAACATCTCCTATCTTACACCAAAAATCCACATTCCGAAACAACGGGAGTTTCAGCAAAATGTAAAAAGCATAACCGGAACCATAGTATGCAGGCGAAGAAAAACTGTAAAGGACATCGTTTTCGTAACAGTATATTCTTGTGTCGTAACCGTCAGTATCAAAACACGTCATGCGCATCAACAGGGAAATGCCGCTGTCGAATCTGAAAGCGATATCATTGTACATCAAACATCCGACATCACCACTTAGCATAACTCCCTCCAAACGAGTACGTAACGTAAGAAAATTATACGGCATACATTCAATGTTCAATCGGAATTTATGCTTGCTTTCCGAAATATTCAGGGGAAGTTTCGTATCATCAAACGTATGCTCCGAACTCTTTGTTGAAAACCTGTAATCCAAATACATGGAGGCAAACCGTGTCATCTGGAACTTTGACCTGACATTGAAAATGAAACATGAATTGTTCGAAGAGTTTACCGACACTATCACAGTCAGCTTTTTTGCAGGATACATTGTCGCACGTATTGAAAGCGTATTGTCTCCGACATCAGAATTTGAAACATTATGATAGTTATTTGTTGAATAACGACCCAGCAATTCTATATCCAAATACGAATCAGGCTGAATATACCATCCTGCCATTGCCGCAAAACCCTTATCGACCGACATGGAAGCCTCACCATACAAATAACTGTATTTTAATATTTTGACAAAGTTCAACGAACCCGACAAAAATGATGATTGTGAAACACGCGGAATATCATATCTCAAACCGTTGATATTGGCTGACAACATCAGGGAGTTGAAGGAATAACCCACATTTGCGCCTGCGATGAATTCCTTGACCTGACCAATCTTCGACCTTTCATTTTCATTGCGATGATAGCCGGTTTTTGAAAGTGAACGGAAATATTTCCCACCCGTATCCTCATCGACATAAACCGTTGCATCTTTGTCACGATATGAAACATACGCTGTCAATGTCAATGATTTGAGTTCCAAATCGACAGCCACCCCGCGAAGATAGTCTGTCTCATCACTACTCGTATTAGGCTTGATACCCTTCGGTATTCTCAACTGCGACGAAACCTCAATCCCTCCTCCGAAATAAGTCCCGTTCCACATCGACAGCCCCTGTCCGAACTGAACATAATAATCACCTAAAAGCACACTCAACTTATCCCCCGTCCACGACACGAAACCTGAAACATGCTCCGGCCTGAAACTGCCATTTTTGACATAAAAGAAGCATTCACCTGCATCTTTCTCGAAAGTCAGTCCCATCTTCAGATGGTCATCGAGATTGTATTTCAGTTTGGCAAGAACCTTATGCAGGTCACCATCATAGTCATTGCCTGAATTATTATTCGCACTGACACGCAATAGAAAGTCATACTTTGCATTAGTCAATATTTGTTTTGGAGTGTATTTGTACTCTTTGGTTTTGAAAGAAAAATCCAAGCGGGGAGCCAGCTTATATGCCAATTCTCTGTCAAAGCCGTCAATCATGGCAATCTCCATAGGCGAATGGATATCCCCCCACTCTTTTCGGTATGCTATGATGGCATTCTTCTGGAAAAGGTTCAGAAAAGGCAGTTCAAGCACCTCTGTATCAGTTATATTGTTTATTTTGATTTTATTTGAGAGCAATTCCAAATCTTCATCACCAAACCTCACCTCTTCATCATCCGACAATTCATCCACTATGCTTTCAATTAAGTAGTCAGGATTTTCCTGCGAACAGGCAATAACATTGTCAAATGCAAGGAAAACGGCAATGGAGACAGCGACAATATTTACACTAACACGCTTCATATCAAACATTTGCAAAATCATCTGACAAAACCGATTTCAGGAGTTGTCCCCAACATGAAATTATAGCTTGCCGACATCATCAATGTCATTTTCGGCAATAGTGCTGAAAGTCCGCAAAACAGTTCATTTGCACCGGACTTGTATCCCGACATGAGTCTGACCCGCTCCGACAATGCAAGTTCGAACATTCCGGAAAATCCGACAGGCAGCAGCATTGCCTTGCTGATTTCAACATTTACCCCGCAACTGTTTGTAAAATGGAACGACACAGCTGATTTGAGCACAAAGCAGGAATAGTTGACAGGCCTGTCTTTAAGGATAACAGCGGGTGTCTCGCACATCATACCGAATGTCAGTTTATCATTTGCGCGGTATTGGATACCGAGGACCAGGCTTATCTCCGCTTCATCCTGAATATCCTTTATGAAGAAATATCTCACATTTGTCAGTATTCCCGCATAAAATCTCTCAGACAATTCAAGCCCATAGCCTGTTGATAATCCGAATTCCACACAATCTCGCGGACCTTTTGACGTAACAGTAAGCGGCAAGGCGCCTTTGTTCGTCTTAAACACATGGCCTGTCACTATATTCCACAAATCATGAATTGAATAGGAGTCGGACAATGTTGTAAAGAAAAACGATTTGTTGATTTGTGAAAGTCCTGCCGGATTACTGAACACCGAATTCACACCGTACTGCGAACATACGGTTCTGCTTCCAGACAAAGCAGACATGGTTATACGGTCGGGATTCTGCCCCGTCAGCGTCAAGCACGACAAACATAAGGCAATTGCACCGGTAATCCTTCTCATTTTATTCCCCAAGTTTCCCTGTCGAGGCTTCTGTAATTAATTGCTTCCGACAGGTGCCACGTCTCGATGTTCTCGGAGGCGTCCAAGTCCGCAATTGTCCGTGCCACCTTCAGGATACGGTTATATGCCCGAGCCGACAGATTCAGGCGTTCCATCGAAGTCTTCAAAATCCTCAGGCAGTCCGGATTCAGCCGGCAGTACTTGTCAAGCATGTCCTGAGTCATATTTGAGTTGGAATGGATTCCGTCACAGCATTTATATCTCTCATTCTGGATATTTCTTGCAGCTATCACTCTCTTTCTTATTGCAGCGCTGGTCTCACCTTTCTCCATTTTTGAAATATCCTTGAACGGAACCGGCACCACTTCAATCTGAATATCTATTCTGTCAAGAAGCGGTCCGGATATACGGTTAAGATACTTCTGCACCTGGCCGGGCTGACAGGTGCATGCGATGTCAGGATGGTTATAATAGCCACAAGGGCAGGGATTCATCGCCGCGACAAGCATGAAGCGCGACGGGAAATCGAGCGCAGCCGCCGCGCGCGACACTGAAACATGGCCGTCCTCTAGCGGCTGGCGAAGGACTTCGAGGGCGGGGCGAGGAAACTCTGCGAACTCGTCGAGAAAGAGGACGCCACGATGCGCGAGCGAGACTTCGCCGGGGACCGGCTTTGTTCCGCCACCAAGAAGACCGATTGAACTCACGGTATGGTGTGGCGCGCGGAAAGGCCGTGAGGTGACGAACATCCCGCCGCCCTTCTCGCGCCCCGCGACAGAATGGATCTTCGAGACCTCAAGAGCTTCCTCTACGCTCATGGGAGGGAGGATCGACGGTATCCGCCGTGCAATCATCGTCTTGCCCGACCCTGGCGAGCCGATCATCAGCAAGTTGTGCCCGCCGGCAACTGCAACCTCGACCGCCTTGCGAAGACTCTCCTGCCCCTTTACGTCCGCAAAGTCGTCGCCATGCCCTTCATCGGCCGCGACGAGAGAGGCAAGGTCTGTCGAGTGCGGTTCAATCTCCAGCTCTCCGCTAAGGTACTTAACCGCCTCGACAAGGGTTCTCACTGGAATAACGTCGATGCCCGAGACGACGCTCGCCTCCTCGGCGTTCTCCTCTGGAACAAGCACCGCACGGCGACCGATGCGCCGCATCTCGACGACGATGGGGATGATGCCCCTGACGCGCCTCACGCCGCCCGAGAGCGACAGTTCCCCCACGAGCGCATACTCAGAAAGCTCCTCGGTGCGAAGACGCTGCGTCGCCTTGAGAAGCGCAACGGCAATTGGGAGATCGTAAATCGGCCCTTCCTTCCTCACGTCTGCAGGCGCGAGGTTCACCGTAACGGAGTATTCGTCCTTCGACCTGAAGCCGGAGTTCCTAAGCGCGGTAGAGACGCGATCCTTCGCCTCCTTTACCGCCGTGTCCGGAAGCCCGACGATCGCGAACGAGCTCGTCCCCTTGGAGGAGCTGACCTCGATCTCGACAGCCGACGCATCTACGCCGTTTATCGCACCCGAATAGCATCTTGCAACCATGTTCCCTTTTCCTTTCGCCTTGATTTCCAAGGCGGGAACATTGTCGCAAATCTACAAATTTCTTGTGGGTCGCGAAAGGG
>CALFIZ010000150.1 GCA_937877575.1 uncultured Marinilabiliales bacterium
ACACGACGCTCTCCCGATCTCACATGCTATTTCATCGGCAAGACGGCTCAGCTTGCGGCCTTTGATGAGACTATACACGCCGTATGATTGCATGAACTGGGTGCCGTTGAGCAGTGCAAGTCCTTCTTTTGACTGCAATGTCAAAGGGTTCCAGCCAAATTCCGCAAGTACCGACGCGGAATCTCTCTTTATACCTTTATAATATACCTCGCCGAGTCCCAGTATAGGAAGTGACAGATGAGCCAACGGAGCCAGGTCGCCCGACGCACCGAGTGAGCCCTGCTTATAGACCACAGGCAACACATCGTTGTTGAAGAAATCGATAAGACGCTGCACAGTGGCAAGTTGTACTCCAGAATGTCCGAACGACAGTGATTTAGCCTTGAGAAGCAGCATTATTTTCACCACTTCAGGTTCGACTTCCGCACCGCAGCCGCATGCATGCGACATCACGAGATTGGTTTGCAAGGCTGACAAATCATCATTGCTGATGCGTTTGTCACACAACGAACCGAAACCTGTGTTAAGTCCGTAAACAGGCTCTTTCCTCGTTTTCAGCTTCCGGTCAAGATATTCCCTGCATTTGTTTACAAGGCTTATGCACTCGTCCGACAATTTAAGAGTTTTATGTTCAGTGATGATAGAGTCAATGTCATCTATCGTGAGAAGATTTGTTGATATTACATATTCCATAATCTCAATATTAGAAAAAAGGGATGGTAAGAAAACCATCCCAAACTACAAAAATTACAAATTATGTTTTTGTGGGCCCACCTGGGCTCGAACCAGCGACCCTCTGATTATGAGTCAGATGCTCTAACCAACTGAGCTATGGGCCCAAAAACAATATCCAATTGTTTTCAGCCTGCAAAGATACAACATTTTTGATAACTGAAACAATTTTTTAAAAAAATAATCTACTTTTGCAGACAACATGAAAACAGGTAAGATTACATTCGATGGAGTGCCGGTAATACTGGCTCCTATGGAAGATGTCAGCGAGTTGCCTTTCAGGATATTATGCAAGGAGATGGGCGCCGACCTCGTGTTTTCGGAGTTCATTGCCTCGGAAGGGCTGATACGCGATGCTGAAAAAAGCATCATCAAACTTAGAATTTCCGAGAAAGAGCGTCCCATAGCGATTCAGATATTCGGTGGTGAAACAGATTCGTTGGTCAAAGCTGCCGAAAAAGCCCTCGAAAGCAATCCCGACATCATTGACCTCAACTGCGGATGTCCTGTAAAGAAAGTTGTGAACAAAGGCGGCGGTGCTGCCATGCTGCGCAATCCCGACAAGATGGTCAAAGCCGCCGGAGAAATCGTCAAGGTCTGCGGCGATATTCCTGTCACCGTGAAAACCCGCATCGGATGGGACCAGGACTCAATCAACATCATGGACATAGCCCTGCGGCTGCAGGATGCCGGAATCTCCGCACTTACCATTCATGGCCGCACACGCTGTCAGATGTACACCGGTGCAGCCGACTGGAACGTCATAGCCTCTGTGAAGAACAATCCTGCCATAACCATCCCGATTATAGGCAATGGCGACATTGACAGCGGAGAAAAGGCTAAACAATGCCTTGACATGAGCCACGTTGACGGTCTGATGATAGGCCGTGCAGCAATAGGCAACCCTTGGATTTTCAATCAGATAAAGGCTTATCTGAAAGACGGGAGCATCATCGGTCCACCTTCAATAGAACAAAGAGTGGAAATGTGCCGCCGCCATATCCTGATGTCAGTGGATTACAAGGGTGAAAAGCGCTCCATTCTCGAAATGAGACATCACTACGGATGCTACTTCCGGGCCATCAGAAATTTCAAGCCTTTCAAAATGGAATTGATGAGGGCCATGAGTGTCGATGAACTGATAAAAATTTTAGACAAAATAATTTCTGCAAACAGCTGAAAATCAAAAAAATTATTGTAATTTTGCAACCGTTTTTAGAAAGAGTGGATTTATTGGCGTCTGTTCTTTTTATCAACATGATTATTAATAACTTATAAAGTTTAACATGACTGTTGCCAATCAGTCGCAAAGTATTATTATGTCAGAAGAAAACAAAAATTTTGCTGCAGAATCAGTTGAGAAGCCAAGAGTTGATTGGAACACTTTAGGTTCAGGCAAAGACATTTATTCAAAAGAAGAACGTGAAAACCTGGAGAATCTCTATGGTAACACATTAAATCAGATTACAGACCACGATGTAATTCAGGGTACTGTAGTCGGAATCAACTCCCGCGAGGTCATAATCAACATCGGTTTCAAATCCGACGGCGTTGTTCCATTGTCAGAATTCAGATATGAAACACAGCCTCAGATTGGCGATTCTGTCGAAGTTTATGTGGAAAGCCAGGAAGATTCTTCCGGCCAGCTGATTTTGTCACATAAAAAAGCAAAATTACTCAAGGCTTGGGATAGAGTCAACGAAGCTTACAACACAGGTGAAATCGTTAAAGGTTATGTCAAATGTCGTACAAAAGGCGGCCTCATAGTTGACGTTTTCGGAATAGAATCTTTCCTCCCGGGCTCACAAATCGATGTCAAACCTATCAGAGACTATGACGTATTCGTTGATAAGACCATGGAATTCAAGGTTGTGAAAATCAACCAGACATACAAAAATGTGGTTGTATCCCATAAGGCTCTCATTGAAGACGAACTTGAAGCACAGAAGGTTGAAATCATTTCCCACCTCGAAAAAGGACAAGTGCTCGAAGGTATCGTCAAGAACATCACCCCTTACGGCGTATTCGTTGACTTGGGCGGTGTTGACGGTTTGATTCACATCACAGACTTAAGTTGGGGCAGAATCTCAAATCCTACAGAAGTTGTTCAGCTTGACCAAAAGATTCAGGTGGTTATCCTCGACTTCGACGACAACAAGAAACGTATTGCCCTCGGTCTCAAACAACTCACCCCGCATCCATGGGATTCACTTGATCCTAACCTCAAGGTTGGCGACAAGGTTAAAGGTAAAGTCGTTGTCATCGCTGACTACGGTGCATTCATCGAAATCGCTCCTGGTGTCGAAGGTCTTATCCACGTTTCTGAAATGAGCTGGTCACAGCATCTCCGCACTGCCCAGGATTTCCTGAAGGTAGGTGACGAAGTGGAAGCTGTCATCCTTAAGTTCGACAAGGAAAACCGCAAGATGTCTCTCGGCATGAAACAACTTGTTCCGGACCCATGGCTCAATATCGTTGAAAAATATCCTATCGGCTCCAAACATACCGCTATCGTCAGAAACTTCACCTCATTCGGCATCTTCGTCGAACTTGAAGAAGGAGTTGACGGCCTCGTTCACATCTCTGACCTCTCCTGGTCAAAGAAAATCAAACACCCTGCTGAATTCACTAAGATAGGCGAACCTCTCGAAGTAGTCGTTCTTGACGTTGACACAGAAAACCGCCGCTTCAGCTTGGGTCACAAACAGCTTGAAGAAAATCCTTGGGAAACCTACGCCACAACTTATTACGAAGGCTCTATCCACACCGGTACCATCACAGCAGCCAAGGACAAAGGCTACATCGTCAACCTCGATGGTGACGTTGAAAGTTTCTGCCCTTCCCGCCATGCTCAAAAGGAAGACGGAACCACCGCTCAGGTAGGTGAAACCCTCGAATTCAAAGTCATTGAATTCAATAAGTCTAACAAACGTATCGTGGTCTCACACTCCAAGATTTTCCAGGATATAGCTGCAGCAGAAAAAGCTAAGGAATACGAAATGAACAAGGCTAAGACCAAAGCCAAATCCCCAATACAGGAGCTTAACGAAAGTAACGAAGTCGCAACTTTAGGTGACCTCCAGGAACTTGTTGACCTGAAAAATGAAATGGAAGGAAACAATAAAAACCTGGAAGAGAACCAAGCTGCTGAAGAAGTTAAGACCGAATAAAAAACGAGGAAAACACTCTAAAAAAGGCGGAAGCAATTCCGCCTTTTTTTTAACAATCAATACCATGAAGATAAACAGTTTACTAATATTAGGTTCCAATTCCGCAATACCTAATATACACAGATTCACCACCTCACAGATCATCAACATCAATGGGATGAACAACCTTATCGACTGCGGCGAAGGTGCTCAGATAAGGATGCAGTCAAAAGGCGTTAAGATCAACTCCATTGACAACATCTATATAAGTCATCTGCATGGTGATCACTTCTTCGGACTTGTTGGGCTCATTTCCACCATGAACATGCAAAGCCGACACCAACCGCTGCACATTTATGGTCCTGACAAGCTGAAGGAAATCATTGAGATGCAGCTTGAAGCATCTCTCACCGAACTGCAGTTCGAATGCAGTTACACATTGACAGACCCTAATGAATCTCGGCTCATCACAAAGGTACAAGACTTTGAAGTGTATTCCGTACCGCTCAGCCACAGAATCCCAACAACAGGATTCTTCTTCAAATCCACAATGAGGAACAAGCCTTTCCGCTATGCATTCATCTCCGACACAATATACAAACCCGACATAATACCTGTCATTAAAGAGGCCACCACCATATACCATGAGGCGACATTCACCGAAGAGTTCAGAAAACAGGCCGTAGAGAAGTTCCATTCCACTGCAAAGGACGCTGCCAAAATAGCAAAAATGACCAATGCAGAAAAACTTCTGATTGGTCATTTTTCAAAGAGGTTTAACGATACCTCCGTACTTGTCAATGAGGCTAAGGAAGTGTTTGAAAACACAATAGCCATCGAAGATGAAATGGAAATAGCACTTTAACTATTTCTTTTCTTCACCTTCCACTGCTGCGCCCTTTCTCAGATTTGACATCTTTGTTACAGCCTTTACAACAATGAAGACTGTGAGGGCTATTATCAGAAAATTGATTATCTCCTGAATAAAGTTTCCGTAATTAATGGTTACTTCCGATTCCGGACCGCCAATGTGCGCCTTGAGTTCCGAGAAGTTAACTCCGCCTATCAGATATCCAATCGGAGGCATGATGATATCGTTGACTAATGAACTGACTATCTTGTTGAATGCACCGCCAACGATGATACCGACAGCCATGTCAAGGACATTGCCCTTGAGGATGAATTGCTTGAATTCACTTATTGTTTTGTTTGCCATAATAATTATATAAAAAAGACTGCCTTTGTGAAAGGCAGTCTTTTACATTAGTTTAAATAAATTACTTAACTATAAGTTTGGAGATATTGATACCACTTGCAGTGTCAATTCTTACGAAATAGACTCCTGAGCCAAAACCTTCAACTGAGAAGGAAGCAGTGTTATCATTATCCTTTGCGGAATAAACAACCTGACCGATTTCATTGTAAACAACCACGTTGTTGATTGTAGCCTCTGCCTTTACATAGACAGTGCCTGCAGCAGGATTAGGATACATTGTGAAAGCAGCTTCGTCGTTTTCAATACCATCGAAATAATTCAATGTTACAGGGATTGTGAATAATGGGTTATTGTCATCGTTTGTAGCGATATAGAGATTAGCATTATATGTGCCGAAATCTGAATGTGCATTGAATACGGAAGGATCAATCATAACTGTGAATTCATCTGATTCACCGCCCTTAAGTGAGCCTTCTGTTGCGCCTGACAGATATACCCATGCCGGAACAGGAGTACCTGAAGCGTATGCTCTGATACATACGTTACCGTATTCACTGTTATCAAAACGCTGCCATCCGCCGCCGTTAGTACGGTACCAGTCACCGTCTTCATTGTAAGGAGCGCTGCCGCCGTCGAATGAAATCGGATATGTGCCCTCATTCTGAGTAAATTCAGCTGTGATCCAAATGTCACCACCGTTTAACTGTACAGGTGTGTTAAGAGTAGCAGTAACCCAGTAGCTCTGCTGATAGGTTATAGTCTTTTCTGCCAGTAATTCACCCGGTGTTGTAGCGGTACCCTGACCATAAACTCTCAAGGTAATGCTATTGTTAAGAACATCGTATGAACCGCAGTAATAAGTTACCTGAGTAAGTTGGGTTCCCAAGAATGATGAATAGTAGTCAAATGGGAATCTTGCACCACATTCAATCATTGGAGTTCCTGATGTGAAACCAACGCCGGAGCCCATTTCACCGCAGTATGACAGGATGAAGTTTTCATCACCGCCCTTTGCTGAATTGTAGCTGACCCAAGCTGTATAGTCACCGATACTTGTACCGGTATTGGAAACTGTTACATCCTGACTTGCAGTCTGGTCATGGTTAAGTTCTTCTGAAATTGATGTCACATCAACGTTCATGATAGGATAAGTTGTACCGCCGCCAACTTCTGCATATACAAAGTCATCAATGTAGAACACTGATTTCGCAGCACTTGTTGGAGGATAGAAGTCCATAGCTGCTAACTGGCGGGTGCCTCTGCCCTTTGAAGCGTCAAGGCTGAACTGCCATTCGTG
>CALFIZ010000151.1 GCA_937877575.1 uncultured Marinilabiliales bacterium
TACTCCGGGAGCAAAAATAGCCGTTTTTGACCGCAACAGTATGGAGGCTATTGAATTGTTCCTTGCAATCACATCAGCCGGCTATGTGGCAATCATGCTTCCGAACGCATTGAATGAACAGCAGCTGATTGGCTCAATGAAAAAATTCGATGTAGAAATGCTTTTCGTCCGTGACGAATTTAAACCTAAAACTGAAAAGATTGAAGGCGTAAAGATTTTTTCAACAAAAGAAACTGACACCACATTCACACCATCTGCTGACGTTCAAAAGACAACAGTCGCTGCAATATTCTTCACAGGTGGAACAACCGGTGCGCCCAAGGGAGCTGTTCTTAATCACGGAGCATTCATGAGAGGTTCTTTCAACGGTTGTTTCCGTCCGGGCAGTGTTATCGGCGGCCACAGATTCATAACCCTGCTTCCGTTCTCACACGTGTTTGGCATCATATTCAGCATGATGTCAGTTCTTTACACCGGAAACGAACTGTTTACGGCAGAAGACATGAAGGCGACAATCGGACAGCTTCCGATAATAAAGCCCACCTGTCTTGTCGTTGTACCGGGTCTTGCTGAAATACTTTACGGACTTACCAAAGTGCATGGTGTCCAGTTCCTCGGTGGTAATCTTAAAACCCTCATCTCCGGCGCAGCAAACGTTCCGCCACGACTTATCGGCGAGTTCACAAAATTAGGCATCAACCTTGTTTTCGGCTACGGCCTCACCGAAACCGCCAACTTGGTTTCAGGCAATGCGGAAGCAGTTGAACGCCCGACATCAGTAGGTAAAATCTATTCTGAGCAGGAATATAAAGTTGTTGACGGTGAACTCTGGATTAAAGGTGACTGTCTATTCGACGGCTACTACAAAGACGAAGAAAACACCAAGGCTGCTTTTGTTGACGGATGGTTCAGAACCGGCGACCTCGTAAAATTCGATGAAGACGGCTATCTCTACATCGTTGGCCGTATCAAGAACCTCATAATTCTCAAAAACGGCGAGAACGTTTCTCCGGAAGCACTTGAAGAACCATTCTACAAAAACCCATGTATTCAGGACTGCCTTGTGTCTGAAAAAGTCATCAACGATGAAAGTGTGATTGCAATAGAGATTCTTCCACGTATGCAGGCATTCCAAGACAAGGGATGGGATGAAGTTGTGGCTTACATGAACAAAGTGGTTGATGAAGTCAACGCCACTCAGCCGCCTTACTACAGAATTGCAAATGTTACCGTAAGAAAAGAAGATTTTAAACGTACAGGCAGCATGAAAATAGCCAGAAACCAAAACTAATCAAAATGGAAAGAAAACAGATACTCGATGAACTCAAAGGAATCTTTAGTATCATCAAACCAAAATCAGACATAGAAAACATAACTGAAGACACCAATTTGCTGAAGGATATCGGTGTCGATTCATTGTCAATGCTTCTTATGGCACTCGCAATTGAGGAAAAATTCAGTTTTAAATTTGAAAATTTGGAGAAGCCCTTCAATACAGTAGGTGAAGTCATCGACTATATTGAAAAGGAAATATTAAAAGATGATGCTAATCAGACGGTTGCTGCATAAAATCCATCAGTAACTCGTATTTCCGTTTGGTATATTGAGCCTTGTCCACGGCAATTCTGAATCCGGTATTGCCATCAAGGAAACCCAGACGAATGAAGAACGTGTTGAAGAAAGCCCAGGCAGTTCTGCAGGCTATCTTCAACACGTTGCTTTTTTTGCCCTGTGAATACATCTGACGCGCTTTCAGTTCAGCGTACCTGTCGGATTTTTCCCGGTTAAACAGCTCTGAATCTGAAATATAATGCAGCAAGTCACCCTTTAATCTGACGATTCTGACATCTGAACAAAAATGCAGTGTTTCATGAACGAGTCCCTGCCACTGACCGTCATTGCGGTTCCAGAGACGTTTCTTTCTGTCGGGATGCATACCTGAATGACGTATCCATTTGCCGTTATAAAAAGGAAGCCTGGCCATAGTAAAAACATAGCCATGCTCATATTTGTCCTGCCGTTTGATTTTGAGAATCGACTGCTGCAGCTGTTCCGACAATGCCTCGTCAGCATCAATGGAAAGTATCAAATCATTAGCAGCCAAGGAATTGGCAAAATTTTTCTGCTTCGCATAACCTTCCCAT
>CALFIZ010000152.1 GCA_937877575.1 uncultured Marinilabiliales bacterium
AAAGTGCCGCATACCTGTCCGTTGAAGCGGCTGCCGAATCCTTCTGCAGCATCTTCAATGACAGGGATGTCATACCTATTGGCAATTTCGACATATTTGTCAATCTGTCCGGGCATACCATAAAGATATACCGGAATTATTGCCTTCGGTTTTTTACCGGTCTTTGCGATTCTGTCTTTAATGGCGGTTTCAAGGAGGTCAGGAGCCATATTCCAGCTGTCAGGCTCCGAATCAATAAAGACAGGTGTTGCGCCGAGATATGTTATCGGATGACTTGAAGCGCAGAAAGTAAAGCTCTGCACTATCACTTCATCACCTGGTTTCACACCGCATGCGATTAGTGCAAGGTGGATGGCTGCCGTTCCGGAACTCAAGGCCACAACTTCCTTATTGAGTCCCTGTATCTGCCGGTATTTCAGTCCGTTGTCACCCGTAGGTCTCAATCTTGTGCCAAGCTGCGGGTCATCAGTCACCACACCATTGATGATTTCGGCACTGCCAGAGCTTTCGACAAAATCCTTAAGGTCTTTTTCAAATGCGTTTACATTTGGGCCGAGAGGCACAACCCAATGAGAATCAAACGCCTCCTGAATGTATTTCTGTTCCAGATTGCCTGTGTGAGCGAGGCAAAGGTAAATTCTATCACGCATAATAACAAACTATTTTATAACTATATAACTTTGAACTGGCTACAAGCGTCCATCGACCACATCCTTGCTAAAAAGGCCCTTTACATCATAGACAACCCCATTTTCAGGATCTTTAAGAAGGCTGCGGACATTCAGGTCAGCGAAAGCCTTATGGGCGACACACAAAATAACCGCATCGTATTTATCATCAGGCAAACACTTTTCAACTTGGATGCCATATATTTTCTTCACGGTTTCACCATCCGGCCACGGGTCATAGACAGTAATATGATTGGTATATTCATTTAAAGTATGGTAAATATCAACGACTTTGGTATTGCGTGTGTCGGGGCAGTTTTCCTTGAAGGTAATGCCGAGAAGCAGTATTTTCGCATCTTTCACAAGCACACCCTTTTTGTTCATCAGTCTGATGGTCTGTTTTGCCACGTAGTCGCCCATTCCGTCATTGATTCGGCGGGCATTTATCATCACTCGAGGGAAAAGGCCGTAAACCTGAGCCTTTTGGATTAGGTAATACGGGTCCACCGAAATGCAGTGACCGCCGACAAGTCCCGGTGAATACCTTATGAAATTCCACTTGCTTGAAGCCGCTTCAATAACGTCATGAGTGTCAATGCCTATCGAATTGAAAATCTTAGCCAGTTCGTTCATGAAGGCGATATTCACGTCACGCTGGCTGTTTTCAATAATCTTCGATGCTTCAGCGACCTTGATTGACGGGGCCTTGTATGTGCCGTTGATGAGGACGCTGCTGTAGATTTTATCGACAAAATCAGCCACTTCAGGAGTGCTGCCGGATGTAACCTTCTTAATTTTTTCCACAGTGTGCAGCTTGTCACCCGGATTGATGCGTTCCGGACTGTATCCCGCATAAAAATCACTGTTGAATTTCAATCCCGAAACCCTTTCTATGACAGGAATGCATTCGTCCTCCGTAACTCCCGGATACACTGTTGACTCATAGACAACTATGTCGCCTTTTGATATGACTTTTCCGACGGTTTCGCTGGCACCGTACAACGGAGTAAGGTCTGGTCTGTTATAGTCATCAACGGGGGTCGGCACAGCCACAACATAGAAATTGCAGTCTCTGATGTCGCCAAGGTTAGAGGTGCATACAAAGCCGTTTTCAAATGCTGACCTCAGCATTTCATCGCTGACTTCAAGGGTATGGTCATGTCCGGACATAAGCGTTTTCACGCGGACAGGATCAACATCGAAACCGATAGTCTGATATTTATTCGAAAACAATCTGGCGAGGGGAAGTCCGACGTACCCTAAGCCGATTACAGCGATTTTGGTCATAAATAATTATTTGATTTTCTGTTCGTTGCCTATAAACCTGTCAAATCCGTATTGTGACAAGTTTATGTCTTCTTTCGGAAGTTTCTTTGCAACCTCAACCAACAGGTCTTCGTCCAAATTAATTTTGTCAATTTTACAATATTCAACGATAAGTTCGTATGGATTCACTTCATATTTAGCCGCCACCCTATGGATATAACTCATATAGCTGCTGTGGAAGCCGGCTATGCCACAGAAGATGTCCAGTCCATATAGTCCAATATTCCTGACAAGAGGCTTCACATAGTCTTCGCTGAATTTCACAATTGATTTGATGTCATAATCCTTGATTCCATATTTAATATACAGAAGAGATGCTAACAATTCCGTAGAAGTATTGCCG
>CALFIZ010000153.1 GCA_937877575.1 uncultured Marinilabiliales bacterium
AACATTTCAACCTGATTTATTGCCGCTGCTGCTCTCTTGGACCCGGAACAACAGGCGGAAACTTTATCATGAGCGACAATGCGGTAAGAAATTATGAGAAGAAACGCTGCGAGATGCTCAATATCGAACTGTGGAGAAAATGGCTCAAGAACACTTCAAACGTCGATTTGAAGACTTCCTTCGTGGTTGATGACCAGAGGACCCCGGAACCTGCCAAGGAAGAGATTGATGAGGTGCTGGACAGAATCGGCCACAATACTACCGGATGCCGTCTGTGCGGTTTCAATTCCTGCTTCGATTTTGCGACCAATGTCGCCAAAGGTCATGTTGACATCTCCGACTGCACATTCTATGAGGTGGAAAATCGTGAAAGGCTTCTTGCCAACCTTGAAAGGGAAAAGAAGCAGCTGATGGATGAGAGAGACAGATTCCACGATAACGAAATAAAACTCCATGAAAGTGTGGAACGGCTTGATACAGAGGCCCAACTGATGAATATATTGCTCGACAATCTCAATTCTGCTGTTGTGGTTGTGGATTCGGAATTGTCGATAGTGAAAACCAACAGCGTATTTGTGAATATGCTTGGCGAAGATGCCGCCGAGATAGCCGAGGTGATTCCTGAACTTGTCGGTGCGGCCTTCAATGCACTTATGCCGCAGCAGGTTGTCGATCTTTTCAATAATGTGCTGAACGCCAATGAAATAATCAGTAATAAAGACATCATCATAGAGGAAAAATTCTACAATATCTCCATTTTCCCGATAGGTGAAGGCAGGATGGCCGGTGGAATTTTTCGTGACATGCATTCTGCGGGAATACAGAAAGAGCAGATTATCAGGAAGATAAATGATGTTATAGACGAAAACCTGGAGATGGTCCAGAAAATAGGATTCCTTCTTGGCGAAGGTGCGTCACAAACTGAAAAAATGCTGAATTCCGTCATCAATTCATATAAGATCATTGGCGGCAAAAGCGAGGATAATAAGTAGGAAAAGATGGAATCCCGGGCTGAAAATATAGTTGGAAGAAAGTCCGTGCCGGTAAGAAGCAGGGAATTTTTTGTGGAAGTGTTCTGCAAACAGCGGAATTACAACGGTGAGCACATTTGTGGCGATGTGTTCAGAGTCAAGCGCATAAAAACGGAAAACAGAATGATAATAGTCCTTTCCGATGGCATGGGACATGGCGTTAAAGCTAATGTTATGGCAACTCTGACATCTTCATTCGCATTGAATTTCACGGAGGAACATAAGGACTTTGAGAAGATTGCCGACATAATAATGAACACACTGCCGGTAAATGCCGAGACGTCAACGAGTTATTCCACATTTACAATAGTCGATATTGATTTTGCGGGCTCTGTCAAGGTGATGGAGTATGACAATCCTCATGCGCTGATATTGCGCAGTTTTGAAGAACTTGACATACCATGGTCAAAGTTGGTGATGGATACTGAAAGAAATAAGGGTAAGGTGTTGAAGATGGCCACGTTCATCCCGCGCAATGGTGACAGAATCATATTCGGCTCTGACGGCATTGTGCAGTCAGGACTTGGAATCCTCAACAACAATGTGGGCTGGCCGATAGAAAAAGTCAAGGGCTATGTCCTGCAGCTGATGATGAACAATCCCGACATTTCCGCCAACGAACTCGCTCAGAAGGTGGTGAATCAGGCCCATAGAAATGACGGCTACGTGTCGAAGGACGATATGAGCTGTGTGTCGATATATTTCAGAAATCCGCGCGAATGTATGATTTGCACAGGACCGCCTTATGACAAGTCGCGTGATGTGGAATATGTGCAGGCCCTGAAGAATTTCAAGGGGGAAAAGATAATCTGCGGAGGAACAACTGCTAAAATTATCGCCAAATATCTGAATTTGAATATTGAAACCGACAGAAACGCAGCCGTTGATCCGGACTTGCCCCCTTTGCATATAATGCCCGGTATCGGAATTGTGACGGAAGGCATACTTACTCTTACGAAGGTCTGTAATCTGCTTGAACGTGGCGGCAGCAGTTCCATTGCCACAGATGCCGGACCGGCAGGCAGGATAGTTTCAATAATCCACGAATCCGACATGGTTCATTTCCTTGTAGGGACAAGTCTCAACTCAGCACATCAGGATCCGGACTTGCCGGTGGAGCTTGAAATCCGCAGAACTGTCGTAAGACGTATCGCAAAACTGCTTGATGAAGTGCTTATGAAGGATGTTAAAATCACATACTATTGACAAAAAGTTGTCTTACGCTAAATTCTCACTGCCATACAGCATTGATAATTACTAACGATCGATTTGGGATAAACCATAAAAGGGTGAAAGATAATATGGTATTAAAGACAAACCGGATGTGGAAAAATTTTTATATTTGCAATTTGAAATAATGTACGGATATGAACACACAACGACGCAGATACCCAATAGGAATACAGA
>CALFIZ010000154.1 GCA_937877575.1 uncultured Marinilabiliales bacterium
CATCACCATAGAGGAACTGATGAAATACGTCAAGGCTCCTGATTTCCCGACAGCCGGCATCATATATGGCTACGACGGGGTTCGTGATGCTTTTATGACAGGCAGAGGCCGTATCGTCGTCAGAGGTGAAACCACTATTGAGGAAGACGAATCTGGCAGGGAATCAATCATCGTCACTTCAGTGCCTTATCAGATAAACAAGGCCGATATGGTGAAGAAGATCGCCGAGATGGTCAATGATAAGAAAATCGAAGGCATTTCGGATATCAGGGATGAATCCGACAGAAAGGGGACAAGAATAGTGTTCGAACTGAAACGCGAGGCAATGAGCACTGTCGTCCTCAACAAACTTTTCCTTGAAACTCCGCTACAGTCATCATTTAACGTAAATAATATCGCTTTGGTTCATGGCCGTCCTATGCTGCTGAACCTCAAGCAGTTGATTCAATATTACGTGGAGCATCGCCATGATGTCCTCATCAGAAAGACAAAATATGAACTTTTAGAGGCTGAAAGACGTGCCCATATCCTCGAAGGATTACTTATCGCCATCGACAATATCGATGAAATAGTCCATATCATCAGAAGCAGTGAAAATGTCGATGTGGCAAAGAGTGAACTGATGTCCCGTTTCGGACTTGACGACATACAGGCAAAGGCTATTCTTGACATGAGGCTCGCACGTCTCACAGGACTGGAAAGAGACAAACTCAAGGCAGAGTATGATGCTCTTCTTGAAAAGATTAAATATCTCAAGGAAGTCCTCGACAGTCTTGATTTGAGAATGAAGATCCTTAAGGATGAATTTACGGAACTAAAGAACAATTATGCCGATGAACGCAGAACCAAGATAGTTTACACTTCTTCCGATTTCGCGATTGAGGATTTGATACATAACGAGAAGGTGGTTGTCACCATAACCCATCTTGGATATATAAAACGCACTCCTTTGGCTGAATACCGCCAGCAGAGACGCGGCGGCAAGGGGTCAAAAGGCTCAGGGTCGAGGGAAGAGGATTTCGTGGAGAAAGTGTTTGTCGCACGAAACCACAACTATATACTGTTCTTTACAACACAGGGCAAATGCTTCAGACTCAGGGTGTTTGAGGTGCCTGAAGGAACAAAGGCGTCAAAAGGCAGAGCCATACAGAATCTGCTTTCGCTGCCTGCCGGTGACTCGCTGAAGACATTCATCATAGTCGAGTCATTAACCGACAATGACTACCTTAACGAACATTCAATAGTGCTTTGCTCGAAGAAAGGTGTTGTTAAGAAAACATCACTAAGTGAATATTCACTTAAGACGGAATCCAACAGAAGCCGTCAGAATGGCATAATCGCACTTGTCATCCGTGAAGGGGACGAACTGATGTATGCCGCTTTAACATCGAAGGAAAGTGAACTGCTGATTGCATCGAAGAAGGGTAGGGCCATCAGATTCAATGAATCCATGGTAAGGTCGATGGGCAGAACCGCCTCAGGTGTGAAAGGCATCGAACTCAGCGGTGACGATGACGAGGTGATTGGATTCATTTCATCACAGGAGCCTGCTAATACACAGGTTCTCGTGGTATCGGAAAATGGATTCGGAAAGCGTTCATTATTAGAAGATTACCGTATCACCAACAGGGGCGGCAAGGGTGTCAAAATCATGAATGTCACTGATAAGACCGGTAATGTGATTGCCATCATCGATGTCATGGACAAGGATGAACTGATAATCATTACCAGGAACGGAATCCTTATCAGATTGTCGGTTGAGGATATGCGCATAATGGGAAGGGTAACCCAGGGCGTGAAATTAATCGACATCAGAGACAACGATGAAATTGCAGCGGTAACAAGAGTCAAGTATGATCCTGACGATGAGGATGATGACAGTGTTTCCGATGAGTCCAACGATGTCCAAAATGAAAACCCTGACGATTGGGATGACAATGGCACGATAGTTGAAGTAGAGGAAAATGAAAAAGACAACGAATAATTTATAAACAAATAAAAACCTATTATCATGAAAAAGAATTTTTTAGTATTAGCACTCGTTATTCTATCGTTTGGTGCTTATTCTCAGAAAATTGAAATTCAGAATGCATCCAACTATTCCAGAAACAAGGAAATTGACAAGGCTGTTGACTGCATAGAAAGAGCTACTACTAACGAAGAAACGAAAAATGACTGCAAGGCGTGGTACCTCAAGGGAAAGATCCTGCTTCAGCTCGATGATATGTATTCCATGGTTAAGATGGCCAGGGAAGGCATGACCGAAAAGGAATACAACAAGGCCTTAGCTCCTTTCAATCCGACAGACCAGGGTTCTCCGCTGACTCCTGAGACAAGCAAGAACATCAAAAATAGCGACGGAACCAAAACAAAGAGGGCAACATATATATATGATGTAACCGCTTACTTCAAGGATGGCAAGCTGATTGAAGCCACCGAACCTTCCAACGGCAAATACCTCGATTTTTACAAGCCTTCAATTCTTGACTGCGCGGTTGACGCTTTCGACAAGGCTATAAAAATCGGCACAGAGGAGGAATTCGTGAACGAATCTTACGTGTTGCTCAAAAACCTTGAAAACCGTTACTACAATCAGGCTGTTAACTACTATAATGCAAAGCAGTTCCTCGACGCGGCAAGAAGTTTCGAGAGAACAAGCTATATTGCGGAGAAGTATTTCAACTCCCCAAGTGCCGAAAACCAGGCATACGCTGAGGAATGCTACCGCTATCAGGTCATTGAAGACCTCAGAAACGGTGATACTGCAACAGCTCTTAAGAACATTTCAGAAGGCTTGGAAAAATATTCCAATAATGTAAGCCTGATGCTTCAAGAAGCACAGATTTATCTCGAAAGAGGTGAAAATGAAAAGGTTATAGATAAACTTGAAAAGGTTACCAAGATAGATGACACCAATCCGACACTGTATTTCATCATCGGTCAGTCGTATGCAAATCTTAAGAATGAGGAGAAAGCCATTGAGGCGTACAAGAAAGTCCTTGAAATGGATCCGGCACATTTCGAAACGAACTACAACCTTGCATCAGTCTATTTCAATAAGGGAACAGATTTGTACGAACAGGCAAATGCACTGCCGTTCGATGCACCGGAAGACCAGTATCAGAAGCTCATCGACGAGTCAACCGAATGGTTTGAAAAGGCAGTTCCTTACCTTGAGATTGCGGCGGAGAAGGCTCCAGAGGATCTCGTGATTCTTCAGGCTTTGAGAAGTGTATATACACGCCTGAAAAGAAATGACGATGCTATAAGAATTACCAATCAGATGAAGGAAATACAGGCAAAGGAAGCTGAATAGTCGGTAGAAATAATACATTAAATTAAACAGAGACGGGGCATGCCCCGTCTCTGTTTATATATACAGGTAAATCCAATGGCGAAAAAGGACCAGGATGACATAGCACGGATTTTGCGTGAGAACAGGCTGAAACTGAAACAACAGAGCATAAAGGATATGGTTCTGTGGTATGTTTTGTCTGCACCTCGCGGCTGTCGTGACATATCGGCTGTTTTGAGCAGGGAGAATGTCTTCAGAAATGATAATGATATTTCACCATTGGAGTTTTTTGCCCCTACGTTTGTCAAGGAGAAGACATTCAGAGGCAAGCAGATTCGTGTTACTACTCCTCTTGCCTTGAATTACGTGTTTATACATTCGTCACAGCGTGATATTGCCGAAATGATGGCGCGAATGGAAAAGTTTCATTTTCTGCCAAGTGTGGTTGATGGTGACGGCATCAGGCATTATCCTTATATCAAGGATGAGCAGATGCGGAATTTTATGTGGATAGCCAAGACATATTCCAATGAGTTGCCAGCTCATATCCCTGATATGCAGATGCTTGCCAAAGGTGACCGCATCCGCGTCACCAAAGGTGACTTTGCCGGCTGCGAAGCAACGCTGTTAACTACACCGGGAAGCAAGTACAGAAAGATTGAAGTGGCCCTTGACAAATTCCTTTCGGTTCCGTTGCTCACAGTCCCTGCCGATGGTTATGTCTTGCTTGAACTGAATGAGGATTTGCGGCATCAGCATACCACTTTCAACTTGGGGAAATATGAACAGTTGCATGAGGCGTTAGGAAGAGTAATTATGTCAGGCGGCAGAGCCGGTACGGACAGAAACAGCAGCTGTAATGCGGAATGCGTAGGCAGTGCAGCGGAACTTGATGCCAGTGCGGCGACTGGTGATATGAGCGGGGCAACGGATGAAGACAAAAAACGCGCAAGAGTATTTATAAATCAGATATCGCAAATCAGCAACGATGCGAGTGAATGGATGCGCTGTAAGCGTTATGCGTTTCTTGCGGCTGCATACAAGATACTAAGTGACGATGTTGAGTTGTGCAAAACCATGGAGACAACGAAATCCCTGGTTGACGCTTCCAAGCTTAATGAGGGAAAAATATTCCTTTGTGTGGTTATGTATGGCTGCACAAATAATGCATTTTATTATGAGAAGGCACACACGTATATGCATCAGCTGGATGACAAGACAAAAGAGAAAAAAAGTTATGCTGCTATTCTCCGCTTTTTAAATGATTACGACAGCTGGTACGGACATCTCAATGCATGAGTATATCAGAGCGTGTTTTAGCAATTGTCAGTGTTGATAGATTGTTAATAATTGGTTTCACATTTTTTTGAAAAATATACAAAAGTCAATAAATAATTGTATCTTTGCAGTGTAAGGAGGAATCTTGCATAAAAAAAATAAAAACTGTAAAGGTTTCTCTGTATTTGTGTGTAATTCTTTGTTTTTCAGCATTTTATAAATTTGTTGAAGTCTTAGGGCTATATATTGGAAGGAAGAAAAGTATTTCTTCCTAAAGCGTGAATTATGTAATATTATTAACCTAAATATTTTTTAAATGAGAAAAAAATTAATCGGTTTATTGTTGCTGATGAGTTCGGTAATTGCCTTTGCTCAAAGCAATAATGAAATTGTCAACAGAATTTCAAGCCAAATGGGTGCTTCCGGCACGCAGTTGAATCTGAATGCCGTCGGTACTCAGGCTACCCCTAACACTCCCGACAATGCGACATTGACGAACCCTACTGTCATCGAAACTGGAACTGTTACAAGGGTAAATCCGAAAAACACGGAAACCGGTGCTGATTTGTCGGCTGTGGATTTGTCGGAATACATAGTGGTGTCACCGGAAGCCCAGCGTTCTGATATATTCGGTCATGACATGTTTTCGGGAAAGGTGTTGAATTATGACACCAACATCAGGGTCAGCCTTGGAACCATTAGAAGTCTTACCGTTAATGTTGTCGGAGAGGTGACCGTTCCGGGGTCTTACACCTTGCCTTCACTTTCAACTTTATGTGGAGCAATTTATACGGCGGGAGGTGTAACGAGGCTTGGTACCGTCAGAAACATCAAGTTATACAGGAAATCAAAATTAACTGCAGTTTTTGATGTTTATGATTACCTTTTGTCAGGCAAACTGGAACAGAATATAAGACTTGAAGACAATGACCTCATAGTTGTTGAGCCATATAGGACCGTTGTCAGCATTTCCGGAAACGTGAGACGTCCGATGCGATATGAAATCAACGAAGGGCAGACTATAGCAGATCTTATAAACTATGCATGCGGATATACTGATGATGCTTATTATGACTATGTTTCAGTAACCCGCAGTAAAGGTGAAATGCAGTCGGTTTATACTGTTTCTTCAAGTGAGTTTGTGACTTTTGCACTTCAGGACGGTGATGCCGTCAGTGTAGGCACCAATCAGAGAAGATTTTCAAACAGGGTAACAATCAGCGGAGCTGTCTATTATCCGGGGTCTTATGCCATATCGGATGAAATTCAGACGATTTCCCAATTGATCAATATTGCAGGCGGTTTGACGGAAAATGCTTATATGACTGAGGCATACATAGAAAGAGAGGATGAGCAGCTCCAGCCGCAGGCGTTTCGTTTTTCACTTGAAGATGTTATAAGCAATAAGACTGATATCAAGTTGCAGCGTGAAGACAGAATTACGATAAAGACCATAGACAGTTTTATCACAAGATACAATGTGGAGATTGTCGGAGAGGTCAGGCATCCTGTTAAAATGCAGTATGTTGATGGCATTTCCTTGGGAACCCTCATATATCAAGCCAATGGATTTACTGATGATGCGTCATTGAATAATATTACCATAAACCGTCGTATCATTGATAAAACAGCCATGTCTGTTCCTGATACCATAGCTGAAATCATTTATGTTAATCTGAATGGAGAAGTCAATCCGGATACCATTATGCTTCAGCCGTATGATATAGTTTCTGTCAGCAAGTCCCCAACAAATATTCCACAGAAGACTATAACAGTCAAGGGTGAAGTTAATTTTCCTGGTATTTACACAATTGAAAGCAGAACTGTAAGAATTTCTGATATTATTGCGAGAGCGAACGGGCTAACCAAGGATGCCTATACCAAAGGGGCAACTCTTTCAAGAAGTGAACCGGAAAGTGATACTTTGATTAATCAACGAATAATGAATTACGAGTTAAAAAAAGCGATATATTCTCATGATTCTTTGAACCTGTTATATTTTGACATATTGAATTATGATTTGGGCAATACTATTGCCATTGATGACTTACGGTATATTATTGACCATCCGGGCTCAAACTCTGATTTGGTTCTTGAAAGCGGTGATATTATTTATATTCCCAAGACGCCTAAGTTGGTAACAGTTTCCGGGGCTGTGATTATGCCGAATAAGATTGCCTATAACCCATCATTGTCATGGAAAGACTATATAAACAAAGCTGGTGGTTTTGACTATAATGCGAAAAGAAGCAAGACAATTATCGTGTATATGAACGGCAACATAGCCACACGTTCCAAAGGTTTTACCGTTGAACCAGGATGTGAGATTTATGTTCCTTCAAAGAAAGTCAGACCGGAAGATGTGACCGCCAAAATGACTCCTGCTCAATGGGTGTCACTTACAACTTCAACTGTAAGTCTGGCAGCGATTGTTATATCATTGATTAAAACACTGACACCGTCAAAATAATATTTACAGAAAATGAGTGAGGAAAAAATAAAAGAACTGCAACTTAAGGATTTACCGGAAGAAGATGATGAAGAAACCGGCAGTTTGGATGTCAAGCAGATTCTGAGAAGGATCTGGCAGAAAAAAATCCTGATTGTTTGCATAACATTGGTTTTTATAGCAATAGGTCTGTTTGTCGCTTTGTCAAAGAAAAATTTTTATACAGCAACATGTTTGCTCGTGGCACAGACAGGTTCTACTAACGGTGGGGGAGGGGCAATGTCGTCAATTGCTTCTTCCTTTGGACTTTCGTTTGGGAATAATGCTTCAACCGGTGAACTGTCTCCGGTACTTTATCCGCAAATTATTAAGAATGTCGATTATCAGAAGGAACTGATGAGAACTCCATTAAACTTCAAAGGTTACGATGCTCCAATCACATTCATGGATTATTACAGTGATCCGCAATATTGTAAGGACAAGGCTTTAAAAAATAATTCGAAGAAAACTCCAAACACCAGTCAGATTCAGATTACTGATTCCTTGTCTTCCATTAATACCTTAAATAGCAAAGAACAACAATGTAAAGAACTGTTAGATGAGAAGGTTACATTATTTTATGAAAAAAGTGATGGTTATATTGTGTTAAGAGCAACTATGGATGAACCATTGGTGGCAGCTCAGCTTGCTGATGCTGCACTTCAACTCTTACAGAAATATATTACCGACTTTAAAATCCAGAAGGCAAAATCACAGCAGGAATATATTCGTCAGCGTTATGATGAGGCGAAATTGCAGTATGAGCAAGCACAGAATGAATACGCCCGCTATCAGGACGCCAACAGGCTGTTAAGCACGGCTACTTCGCAGATTGAGATGCAGCGTTTGCAGAGAAACTTTGAATTGGCATTCGCGCTTTATTCACAATTGTCGAGCCAACTTATTACTGCTGACCTGCAGGTCAAGGAGGACACTCCCATACTTACGGTAGTGGATCCTATTGTCATACCCTACAAGAAGGCGGGGCCTCATCGTTCTCAGATTTTATTTGTCTGGGCAGTAGCAGGTGTTATCATTGGAATATTATTTGTTCTCGGCTTGGATTTCATATATAAGTCATTTGGATGGAAGCCGAAATGGTGGAAGGTGGAAGAGAGCGCCCAGAATAAAGAGAATAGATAAATACCTGTCTCTCACTTAGGATTTTAAGAGCATACAAATATTTTACTGCAAATGCCTCCGGTTCAATCTAATAACAAACGCATAGCAAAGAACACGATTGCCTTGTACGTGAGGATGTTTGTGAATCTCGTCGTGTCGCTATACACCTCACGGGTTGTATTGGCGACGTTAGGTATCGAAGATTATGGTATCTACGGTGTGGTAGGAGGCATTGTGAGTATGTTCTCATTCCTTAATGCTGCCCAAAGTGGTGCCACCTCACGTTTCCTGACTTATGAGATGGGGAAGGGAGACAAAAAGAAGTTAAAGGACACCTTTTCTTCAGCATTGATTGTGCATGTCATTATAGCCCTTGTTGTCATCATTCTGGCTGAAACCATCGGCATTTGGTTCCTTGAAAACAAGCTGGTTATTCCAGAGGAGAGAATGCATGCTGCCCGTTGGGTGTTGCAGCTCTCCATAATTTCATCTTTCTTTAGTATAACTCAGGTTCCTTTCAATGCCACTATCATCGCGCATGAAAAAATGGATGTCTATGCCTACGTGGAAATGTTGCACGTTTTTCTCAAGTTAGGCATCGTATATTTGCTGTTGATGGTTGACATCGACAAGTTAATCCTTTATGCAGCATTAGTGCTCATGGTTACTATATTAATAGCCGTGATTTATCTGCTCTATTGCATTTTCCATTATGAAGAAGTCGGCTTAAGATTTATCTGGAACAAAGATATTATCAAGTCTCTGCTTTCTTTTTCAGGATTCAACCTGTTTGGCAACATGGGAGGTGTTTTCAATCTGCAAGGCACGAATTTCGTGGTCAACATGTTCTTTGGTGTCACTTACAATGCCGCCGTGGGTGTGGCCACCACAGTTTCAGGTGCCATTGAAGGTTTTGCGTCTAATGTGCTTACAGCATTTCGTCCTCAAATTACCAAGGACTATGCGCGGGAGGACTATCATGGTTTCGAGAAATACATTGACATGGCACTCAAGGTAATTCTCATCATTTACTGTTTGGTTGCCATTCCTGCCTTCATTGAGATGGACAAAATACTCAGCCTTTGGTTGAAAGAAGTGCCGGTATGTTCCAATATCTTTTGTCGCCTGATGCTGATTAACATCTTTTTTACCACCATGCGCCATATCATTACGGTTGGCATTCACGCTACCGGAAAAGTCAGGACCATCAGCTTATGGACAGGATCGCTGCAAATTCTCAACCCTTTCGTGATATGGTTCTTGTATAAGGCAGGTATGGCTCCTCAATATACTTATGTCTCCATTATTTTCGTCAATGCCTTGCTGTCGGCCATTGACTTGGGCTTACTTCACAGTTATGTGCCGCAAATCAGGATACGTAAGTTGGCTAAAGCCTGCCTGCTTGTGCTGGCAGTATGCAGTGCTTCACTATTATTGTCCAATTATATTATACACTTAATGGACAGTTCCATTAGCCGGATTTTTGTGACCATTATTATATGCACGGTAATAACATTGTCCCTGTCCTGGTTCATCTGTCTTGAAAAGAGTCAGAAAGAAACCATTAAATATTATATAAGCAACAGATTACATAGAAAAAAACGTATTGCAGATTATCAAAAAAACATATAACAGATGGATAAGATATTGTTGTTGGATACTTCAGTTGCCTCTTTCAACAAGGGCGATGACATCATTATGGAGTGTACCCGCAAGGAGCTTGCGCCGCTGTTGGATAACGCGTTCGAAATCTCGTTGCCCACACATGTGTCCCCGTTTCATTGGTATCAGGTTTGGCGCAATTCGGCGTACGTTCAATGTATTGCCGGTTGTGTCTATAAGTTTGTTGGCGGCTCGAACATTCTCATCCCTAACCTGCTGACGCATTTCCCGCAGTGGAACATCAACTTGTTCAATTACCAACCAATGAAAGGATGTATTTTGGTTGGTGTGGGGGCTGGTGCAGGCGCAGAGGGCAAGATGAGCAAATACACAAGGATGGTCTATCAACGGCTGCTAAACCATGATTTTTTCCATAGCGCACGCGACGAACGCAGCAAGCAGTATATCGAGAGACTTGGCCTCAAGGCCATCAATACGGGATGCGTCACCATGTGGATGCTGACCCCTGAGTTTTGCGCTGCTATACCTCAAGAAAAAGCTGACAAGGTGGTTTTTACCATAACAGCGTCAAAGCAGCCTAAAAAGAGAAAGCATCACCAATTCTTGCTCGATACGTTGTTGGGGAATTACCACGAGGTGTATTTCTGGCCACAAGGGATTGAGGATCTTGGCCATTTCAAGTCGTTGGAAAACACCGAGACCGTACATGTTCTTCCTGCCAGCAAACAGGCGTATGACGATTATCTGACCCATAACCAGACCGACTATGTAGGCACACGCCTTCATGGAGGCATTTATGCCATGCGGCATGGGCGACGGGCCATCATCATCGCCATCGATGAACGAGCGCGAAGCATCAACGAGAAAAACCATTTGAATTGCATAGATTGC
>CALFIZ010000155.1 GCA_937877575.1 uncultured Marinilabiliales bacterium
GGTTAAGTGACAAAGTAAGAACCTTATTCCGATAAATATCATCAATTTCATTACCTATTATATTTATTAGATTGGATTTTGGGGCTGTTTTGACTTCCTTCATCGATTTGATGTTTGATACCTCTTTAATAATAAGGACATCATGAGGGTCGATGATTTGGGCGCCGTCATTCCAGTAAGCCTTGTACCCGTTGTATTCCTTTGGGTTGTGAGACGCTGTGATGACAATACCGGTGTTGCATTTCAGTTCTCTGACTGCAAACGACAGTTCCGGTGTCGGGCGCATATCGTCAAAAAGATATACCTTTATATTATTGGCAGATAAAACTTCGGCTGTTTTGGTGGCAAACAGGCGACTGTTGTTGCGGCAGTCGTATGCAATGGCAGCAGACAGTTCCTCGTCAGGGAAGCATTTTTTCAAATAGTTGGCAAGTCCCTGCGTTGCCATTGATACTGTGTAAATATTCATCCTGTTGGTGCCCGGCCCCATTATGCCGCGTAGTCCGCCGGTGCCGAATTCAAGATTCTTGTAAAATGCATCATTCAGTTCCTCGTCGTTTTTTCTGATTAATTCTGCAACCTGACGGCGGGTTTCAGGGTCGAAATCCTCTGACAACCACTCCTTTGCTCTGTCTATTATAGTATCCATATCTTATTTTTTTGCAAATGTATAAATAATTTAGGTATAAAAAGCGTTTTAACTGATATTTTGATAAATAAACAATTATTATTGTTGAAAAGTTCGGTGAAATATTTTTAATTTATTGATTTATAATGTTTTATAATGATAAGTGATATTGTTAGATAACTTAAAATTGTTAACAAATGTTTCGGTATGTAAATTGTAATATGCTGATTATCAACAATCTACAAAAATTAAAAAAAATAGCCAAAAATTTCATAGAAAAAAAATTTTGATTTGTATTGTACATAACTAAAAAAGAATTATCTTTGTGAGTTGAAAAATAACGCAAAATGTAAATCTAACGACAGTTCTTGGTAACTGATTCTTAAATAGTTGACTCGTTGAAAGGAATATTGGGAATACAAAAACCACTATTTCATTTGGTGTTTTAACTATGCAGATTGTCCTCATGTTTCCCAAAATGTGAGGTCATGATAATAAAACTTAAGAACAAACAGGTTGAAGCGGAAAGTCGCCAAGCCCAAAAAACAAAAAAAATTATTGAAAGTAAAAATTTGAAATAGAATTAATTAAATCAATAAACAAAAAATTTAAAAAAATTATGAAGATGAAAAATTTACTGAATTCGTTGACCCGCCTTGCATGCGCTATTATTTTGGTGGGTTTGAGTTTAAGCTCATTTGCACAAAGCAATGGTTTCAATTACCAGGCTGCAATTGATCCTTCCATTACTTCAGATGTTACCATCGAATGGACAGTAGGTACAAACACAGGTACTGTTGTTGCCACTCCGACTGAAGGTATCATCAGTGCTGTTATTTGCGAGGGTGTTGATTTCTCAGAACTGAATCAGCCGACTCTCGAAATCACTCTTTATGCAGAGGGTGAAGTTATAGCAACTTCGTCACAGGTAATCAACGCTGTTCCATATGCAGATAAGGCTACGAATGCTGTTGAAGCACAAGTTGCCATTAATGCTATGACAGCTGATTATGCTGATGAAGCTGGTTATGCTGCTGAAGCTGCTCATGCTTTGACTGCTGATGTTGCAAACAACGTTTATATTAATTCAAATGGTGAACTCGTTGTTAATGGTGTTGTTATTGAATTCAACCTTCCTACATCACCTACATTCACCAACATTAACGTTACCAACCAGGCTATATTCTCAGGAAACGGTCCAGCTTTAATCGGTGATTTTGGCGTTGATCAGTGGAGTGTTGAAAGCAGTAGTGCTTCAATAGCTACAAAGGGTGGTATCTATGCTGCAGGTACTTCTTTCTTCAATGGTACACTTGGTGCTCAGTCATTCAAGATCTACAACACTACTTTTACAGATGCTAATACTATTCTTGGTATAGATGATGATTATCCATTGAATGCCGGCCAACCATTAGAACAGTATATTCCTTCATATGCTGCATTGGAAGCATTCAAGGCTTCTTTAGACGATGTTGATACAGTTCAGTTTGCTTGGAGAGCTGGTAACGCAGACGAAGCTGCTCACGCTCTTGCTGCTGACAATGCTGACGAAGCTGCTCACGCTCTTGCTGCTGACAATGCTGACGAGGCTGCTCACGCTCTTGCTGCTGACAATGCTGCCTTTGCTGAGGAAGCTGCTCATGCTGCTAATGCAAATCACGCTATTATCGCTGATACAGCACTCTATTTCAGAATGCCTAATACTGCTACATTCACCAACATCACAGTTAACAATAAGGAAACTGTTTTAGGTACCGGTGATGCTGAAGTAACTGATACTGATGCTGATGCAAGTAACGCTTCAATAGCTACTGATGGTGGTATTTATGCTGGTGGTAATAACTATTTCAGTGGCCGTACTTCACTTCATACACTCCAGATTTGGAATGCTATGACTCCTTCAAGCTTAATCCTCGGTTTTGATGAAGATTATCCATTGGATCCAGGCAAGGGTCTTCTTAACTATGTCCCAACATACGCTGCATTGAATGAAATGTATGATGTTCTTTATGATGATGTTTATGGTGATATCATGGATGAAATTGATGCTTTATCCGATATATATTTACCTATAGATCCTTGGCAGGCTATAATAGAAGGAAATACTGCTGATATTGCTGACTTACAGGATGATGTAACTTTCATCTATGATGACCTTGATATTATTCATGGTACCCTCACAGATTATGGTACAAGAATCGGTGACTTAGAAGACAGTGTTGAACAATTGTTAGTTTGGGATGCTCAAGGATTACAGCATGCTTATGAAATGGGTAGAGAAATCAATACTACTCCAACAACAAAAGCAGACTATGCTCCTATTTATATCCAGGGCCCTATGGGCATCATGTCAAGAGCAACCGGCGCTGATGATATCGATTTATATGCTTTGGTCGGTGGTTTAGATGCTGACGTATTCGGCGTATTAGGCGCACGCGTAAGCGACCGTCAATGGGCAGGCTATTTCGTTGGTGATGTTAATATCAGTAATGAATTATATGTCGGTGGTGAAGCTCACTTCGGCGATGCTGAATTTTATGACCTCCATGTTACACATGATGCAAGTATATCCAACAATCTTTCAGCAAATAATGCTACATTCGGAACTATAGATGCTACTACCGGTGCTTTTGGCTCTATCGAAGCTAACAATGCTGAATACAATGCTGAATACACCAATATGATTACCGTTGGTCAATACCATGGTGCTCCATTGGCAATGCAGGGAACTGCTGAAGGTGGTTTCGACTTCTACAGACCAGTCAGATTCCACGATTTGGTTACTTTCCATAATCTTACAGCTGATTCAATCGTAGCTGATTATGCTAATATTGATAAGGTTATAACTGAAGATTTAACTTTCGGCAATGCTTATGGCGATTCAATAGATGCTAATTATATTTTCGCTGATAAAATCGCTTCTGACCTTTTCGAAGGTGGTGATATCAATGCAAATAACGTAGCAGCTGATGCAGTTGAAGCTACAACAGGTGAGTTCGATGTCCTTTCAGTTCGTAATATGCAACTTGAAGATACTATCAAAGACGCTTCAGAATTCACAAAGGAAGTTTTGAAAGTTCAACTGAGAGATGAAGTTACTGACATTTACACTGTACAGGCATTACTTGGTGCTTCAACAGATGAATTCGCTGCTTATGGTGTTGACCATATTACTTCAGCAGTTGTCGGTCACAATAATCTTGACGGTGTTGGTTCATTAGGTTCAGTTCTGTTTGATGTTACAAATGATGAACTTATAACTGCTTTTGACCTCACTTCAGGTGACAATCTTGTTTTAGCTGGTTTCTTCTATGGTGATGTTGCTGTTACAGGCAAACTTGCTGCTGACAGACTCATCTCTCATACTGCTTTATTCCAAACTACAGCTGTAGATGAAATGGAATATAAGATGGTTGATGCAGACTATACTGTACAAATTGGTGGTGATGTGACTGGTTTCACTGGTATTTTAGGTGGTACTGCTCCTACAGGATATGGTTGGACAAGTGCTCATGCTGCTGTTACCGGTTATGAAAAGTTGGCTGCTGATCCTTCTGTTAAAAATGGTATCGGTACTTTAGGTGCTAAGATATATGGTCTTACTGAAGAACTCGTATGTGGTCCATGGGATGTTGCAAGCGGTGACAATAAGGTGTTTGCAGGTTTCTTCGTGGGTGATGTTCACGTTCAGGGTAAGTTGGCTGTCTGCCAGGATGCTGGCACAGCAACAACAGCTTGGACTACCAACACTACTTTCAAAGCTGCTACCGGAAGAATCTACAAAGCATTCCAAGGTGCTGCTACTCCTGCTTCTGGCATCACAACAGAATGGGAACAGACTGAAGCTGCTATCGCAACAGATATTCCTTCATTGGAAGTTATTACTGGTTTAAGTACAATTGTTTACAATATTTCCACAACTGGTAAATTATATCAGGCATTTGGTCCTGCAGGTTGGAATTCACTTAAAGACTATAACGGTGACGGTGAATTAAATGATAAGGCATTTGCAGGCTTCTTCGTAGGCGATGTTGCTATCAATGGTAACTTGGCTGTTAACGGTAATGTTAAGATTAACGGTACTCTTGATACTACTGAAAGTGGTATTTCCATCCCTTACTATCCAGCAACTTTAGGTTTACATTATGTAACCGAATTGAATGCAGACTATCCTCCATCACAGGAAGGTCAGATTTGCGTTGCTTATCTTACTTCAACAGGTAAGAACGTTATGTATATTGCTTACTATAACGGTTTAGTTTTGGAATGGAATGCTGTTGCAGGTACTTCCAAGTAAAAATTTAATTAAAAGTTAAGAGTTGAAATATACTCTTAACTTTTGATAAACATTTAAATTATTAAATTTCAGAAAGTTTTTATAATGAAGAAATTATTAATCATATTAATCAGTTGTTGTTTCCTAAGTGGTGCTTTTGCTCAGGGCATTACAAGACAAGTCGTTTCCCCTGCTGGTGGTAACGGCACTTCCGGAAGCAGTCTGCTGAGCTGGACCATTGGTGAGACAGTTGCTAACTTAGGCACTTCCTACAGTACAACACCTTTCTTCCAAGGATTCCAAATGCCAACTGGCTATAATGATACCATTCAGTATGTCACTTTACACAGAGGATGGAACTATCTGTCAACTTTCATCAACACAAAGAAGACAGCAGAAGCTATTTTTGAAGATAGCGGCCTTCCTTGGTCCAATGCTAGTGGTATTTCTGTAGTTAATAGAATTCAAGGCGGTTATAACCCAACTCCTGCTTTCCCGGATCCTGAAGAATCTTCTTTCAGATGGGATGTATATAGCGGCTATCAGGCTTATGTTCACCAAACTAATCCTGTTACCCTCACTTTCAAAGGTACTGTCGTTACACCTGCTGAAAAGACTTTCCCAGAAGGATGGAGCATGATACCTATGCTTATTCCTGAAAAGAATATGTGGACTTCCGATTTCTTTGCTGCTGCTTCAGTTGAAGACAAGGCTTTACTTATAAGAAGTATTGACGGCCACGCTGCCATTTATATGGCTGGCATGACAATGGGTAACTTCTTAATGGAAGTCGGTGGTGCGTACGATGTATTCTTTAACGAGGCTCCTTCAGCAGCAGTAGATTTCACAGAAATCACTGGTGTTACTGCTAAAGCCGGTAACGCTTTCTCATATCCGGAAACTCCATGGAATATTCCTGTAGCAAACATCAATCCTCATACAATAGGTGTTCCTGCTGATGCTCTTGCATCACTTCAATATGGCGATGTTATCGGAGCTTTCACAGCTGACGGTTTCTGCGCAGGTATGGGCGGTTATTATGGACAAGGATTCGCATTCCTTGTTTACGGTATGAATGAATCATACGGAATTGACGGCTTCAATGAAGATGATCAGATGAACTTCAGAGTTTATCGCCCTTCAACAAAAGAAGTTTTCAATCTCGATGTTGATTTCGAAGCTTCATACGATGATGACATCTTCGTTGAAAATGGTATCTCCATTGTCAAGGGTGTCAAGGTTGTTGAAGGTATCAATGAATATATCACAAATGTTGACCTCTTTCCAAACCCTGCAACTACAGTTGTTAACTTGACAATTAAGGGCACCTTCTCAGAAGATGCTATGGCTTATGTTTACAGTCTCGAAGACGGTAAACTTCACAGTAAGACTCCTGTTACAGCTAATACTGAAATCAATGTTTCCAATTTGAAGGCAGGCGTTTACTCAGTTAAGATTGTTGATGCCGAACAGGTTATCGTAAAGAAATTTGTTAAGAAATAAGCATAACAGTTTTATCAGATCGGAAGAGCACACGTCTGAACTCCAGTCA
>CALFIZ010000156.1 GCA_937877575.1 uncultured Marinilabiliales bacterium
GCCTGTCACGCAGGGGGTCGCGAGTTCGAGTCTCGTCCGAACCGCCAAAAGGGAGATGTCACAGTGTGATGCCTCCCTTTTTTATTATATAATCACTGTGAATCAGTTTTCAGAATTGATTTCCGCTTTGTAAATCCTGTCATAGACAACACGCAGTTCCGACGGGTTTGCGATGAGTCTCCTAAGAGGCTCAAGCCGTGCGGCATTCGGACTTTCAGGAATGTAAAGATGAAGGTAGCCTCCGTAGCCGTATTTCTCCTGCAAATGTTCAAGAGTGCGCTCCCATGCCTGTTCGTATGTGAGATTGGGATAGTTTGCAATACCGTATTGGATGGTGCGGCGTATTATGGTCTCGCCGTCAATGATTCTGTCAGCCTCTGCTATGATGCGTCCGTATATGCTTCGCGGCTCATGTTTCGATGATGCCCTGTGGTCTTCAGCCGCCTGTGCTATGGTTTCTATCTGCTCATCCGAAAACCATTGGTGCAGCTGCGCATCTTCGCGGATTATTTGACCGGAAACGATATGGTGGGTCTCCCGTCCGGCAGTCAGACCGGCATCATGATATGCTGCCGCAGCATATACCATATTGACATTCACTTCAGGATAATACTTGGCAAGTTCTAAACTCTGCCCAATAACCGTTCTCACATGGTCTTCCCTGTGAGCCTTGTCAAACGCTTCATATCGTGGAATTATGGCCTTTTCGCAGTATTCCTGCAATGAATCGGATAACGATTCGTTTTTGATAATGTTCATGATTCTGCAAAAATAAACAAGTTGTCTTATTTCTGCAAGAATGAATTATATTTGCAAATCAAATCAGAATAATATGAGCAGTGCAGAAGTCGAGAAAATACTAACCGGCAAAAATGTCAACCCCACATCCAACAGAATATTGGTGTATAAGGCTTTTGCTGACATAGATAATGCAGTCAGCCTTGGCGACTTGGAAGAGATATTGCCCACTATGGACAAGAGCAGCATCTTCCGGGTCATTAATCTGTTTGCCGAACATGATATACTTCATATCATAGACGATGGAACCCGTTCCGTGAAATATGAACTTTGTCATTCACCGTATGAATGTACTCATGACGACTGTCATGTCCATTTTCATTGTGAGGTTTGTGACAGGACTTTCTGCCTTGAAGACATTCGTGTGCCTGAAGTTGCGTTGCCTGAAGGGTTTTCCCTTCATTCCGTGAATTACATTCTGAAAGGGAAATGCCCTAAATGCAGTGCGAGGGATGCTCGCGTCCGGCATAAGTGAAGCACGTTCTGTTCCGCTCTTACTTAATCGTGCGGATATTATGTCTTCAATTTTTTCTTTTTGGCTGCAGGGAATAATATGTTGTTGAGTATCAACCTGTAACCGGGGGAATTTGGATATAAGTCCAATTCTGTGGCAGGGTCGCCGACGAAATGCTGGTAATCTTCCGGGTCGTGTCCGCCATAGAAAGTCCATGTGCCGTTGCCCAATTCGCCGTGTATGTACTTCACTTCACCAATAGATTTGTTTTCACCCATCACCAATACTTCCGGTTTCAGCTTGTCGCTTCTGAAAGCCGTGCTCTGTCCCATGAAAGCTTTGATTATCCTTTCGTGATTCTGACATAGCATTGTCGGGACAGGGTCCCATTTTGCGGAAAACTCAAACAATACGAAATAGTCGTTTTCCTTCCTGACTTTGCGTTTGTTGGTGACGTCAATGTCGGAAATTTCGTATTCGTATGGGTTGGTGCTTATTCTGAAATTGGTGAATGCCAGACAGTTATCATAATTCAGCTTGCTTTGTGCCTGAGGGTCAATGGGGTCGCCATCAAACATGTATTCACAGATGTCAACGCCTTCAGCGGATAAAAACAGTCTTCTTCCATATCGATATTTATTTTCTGAACCGTAAAAACAGTATCTCCAACACTTAACTTTTCTGAACTACCTAATATCGCAATATTTTTAACCTTATTAGTAACTCTCATTTTGGTTTTTTGCCATTCTGTTCCACCTAATTTATTAATTTTAGGAACTACTCCTTCTCTTCCAGAAAATTTACTTAAATAATCAATTTTCTCAACAGGTATATATATTTTATCTGTACCTTGATACAAAATTTCTAAATAATCTTTAGTAATATCATTCAATGTTAAAGATTTAATTCCATTAT
>CALFIZ010000157.1 GCA_937877575.1 uncultured Marinilabiliales bacterium
CCTTGGCTGATAAGCAGATATCCAAGACCTATGGCATGTGAACCGCTTGCGCAAGCACCTGATATAGTTAAATTTATGCCCTTCAGCTTAAAAAGACAGCTGAGATTCATCGTCACTGTGGAGTTCATTGATTTGAATATGGCACCTGAGCCGATATGCTGAGTATTCTGTTTATCTAACATGGTCCGGATAGCCTGATATGTGGGTTCAGCCGTAGAATCGCCGCCGTATAAAATACCCACTTCATGGTCAGCGATATAGTCTTGACCCAGTCCGGCCATTTTCAAAGCATCGTCAGTGGCGCAATAGGCATACATTGCATGAGTTGGCATATACACCCTCTGATTTCTGGTCAGGACACCCTTCAGGTCAGGTGTGGCAACATGGCCGGTAAGTCCTGACCTATAGCCCATTTCCTTTCTGACGGGGTCAAGGATTATACCGGATTTGCCGTTCCACAGCGCATCACGCACCTCATCCAAAGTCGTGCCAAGACACGAATATATTCCCATTCCGGTAATAACTACTTTTCTGTTCATTTGGTGTTTTTTTTACGTATAAAGACCTCCGTTGACTGAAATAACCTCACCTGTGATATACGAAGCTTTGTCTGATACAAGAAATCCCACTATCTCAGCAACTTCCTCCGGTGTTCCGAAACGACCCAAAGGAATCGACTTCTTCAGTTCTTCCTCATCAAGACCTTTTGTCATATCAGTTGCAATAAATCCCGGAGCGACGGCATTTACTGTAATTCTGCGCGGGCCGACCTCAAGTGCAAGAGCCTTGGTGGCACCTATAATCGCTGCTTTTGCAGCCGAATAGTTAACCTGCCCTGGCAAACCTTTCAAGCCTGATAGCGAAGCGATATTGACGACACGTCCTTTGCGGTGCATCATCATATCCTTTATCACACGTCTCGTTATATAGAAAAAACTGTTTAAGTTAGTGTTAATCACGTTGTTCCACTGAGCGTCATCCATCAGTACCATAACGTTGTCCATCCTTATTCCGGCATTATTTACAAGCACGGAGATGTATCCTTCAGGATGCATGACACTCCATTGTTCCAAAGCCTCAGCTATCTTTTCCGGCTTTGACACATCACACTGCATCAGCTCAGCTTCTCCACCGGCTTGCCTAATCTCTTCAAGCGTCTGTTCCGCAGCTTCCTTATTGCTGTTATAATTGATTACCACAGGATACCCCATGGACGCAAGCTTCAGACTCACTGCCTTGCCTATTCCTCGTGAACCTCCTGTAACAAGTGCATATTCCTTATTGTTAGTGTTTCTCATTTCAAAAAAGCTATATCTGCAAAAATAATCAATTTATTCAATCTGCTTATCTTTATTCTGCCTGTTTTTGCGATAGGTGTTCTTCTTCCACAACGACTTGGCATATTCCTGCATGTCTGCCGCCTCATCAACCTCATCGATGATTTCAAGTCCGGCAATGGTTTCTATAATGTCTTCAAGCGTGACTATTCCCTGAAAACTGCCGTATTCATTGATAATCACACATATATGTTCCTTATTTCGCATGAGGGCTTCCCAAATCTCGCTTATAGGAGTCTTTTCCGAAAATGACGAAATATCACGCTTGATTTCCGATAGCCGCATTTGAAACTGATCTTTGGCAACAAGTTCAAGGACTTCATTACGAAGGACATAGCCGGTAATATACTCATCATTTTCCCTATAAAGGAGGATTCTCGAATGGTGATGGAATAACTGATTGTTGAAGAAATTCTTCAAAGTCATTGATTCAGAAGCCATTGCGGCGACGACACGCGGTGTCATAATCTCTTCTGCCAAAATATCGTCGAAACGTATGATATTCTGAATCACCTCCCTCTCATCCTCTTCAAAAACTCCCTCTTCCTCGCCTGCATCAACCATTGCGGAGACTTCCTCACGTGAGACTGAATATTCCGAATCTTCTTTGGCAAACGACTTGGTTATCCATTCAGCTATTATAACCAACGGATAAATAATGATTATCATTAATTTGATTGTATTTGCTGCAAATGCAGTCAGTCTGCGCCAATGGTTCGCTCCAATAGTCTTCGGGATGATTTCCGAAAAGACAAGTATCAGGACAGTTATAACAGCAGAAGCAACGCCTACAGCTTTACTGCCAAACAGATTGCCCACCTCGCCGCCAATTGCAACAGCACCCATAGTATTAGCTATAGTGTTGAGAATCAATATCGAAGACAAAGGCCGGTCGATATTCAGTTTGAACTTTTTAAGTCTTATGGCACTTTTGTCACCTTCATCCTCCTTCATTGTCAGATATGAGACAGGAGTTGAAAGCAATGTCGATTCCAATAAAGAACACAGGAACGAAACACCTATTGTGAAGATGACAAGTAGAATAAGAGTTGTCATTCGGTTTCAGAAATTTTTTGCAAAGGTATTAAAAAAAATTGGAATTATATTTCATACCCTGCATATTGTGTCATATATAATTCATAATATCTTCCTTTTGCAGCAAGTAATGTATCATGACTGCCGCTTTCCACGATTCTGCCCTTGTCCATTACGACAATCAAATCAGCATCCCGTATAGTTGACAGGCGATGTGCGATTATAATGCTCGTGCGGTTTTTCATGATTTCTGTCATTGCATCCTGAATGTTCTTTTCGGTGAGTGTATCCACGCTTGAGGTAGCCTCATCAAGAATGAGAATCCTCGGATTTGCAACAAATGCCCGTGCAATGGCAAGCAGCTGACGCTGTCCCTGACTGATATTGCTGCCGGAAGGACTCAGAACGGTGTTAATGCCGTCAGGAAGAGCTGCTATCATTTCATCGCAGTGACTTGCCTTTATTGCAGCATCGATTTCCTCCCGAGTCGCATCCTCACGGCCATATTTCAGGTTATTGTATATAGTATCGGCGAAAAGCACTGTTTCCTGCAACACTATGGCCGTTTTGCGACGAAGCTCCTTCAATGGAATATCATGGATTTCCTTACCGTCAATGGTTATACGCCCGCTGTCAGGGTCATAAAAACGCATAAGCAGATTGACTATCGTAGTCTTTCCGCAGCCTGTAGAGCCGACAAGAGCTATTTTCTTACCGGAAGTAACACTTAAATTAAAATCATAAATTATTTGTTTGTCAGGAACATACGAAAAATTAACATTTTCAAATTCCACATCACCATTAATATCATCTATATG
>CALFIZ010000158.1 GCA_937877575.1 uncultured Marinilabiliales bacterium
CATAATTTTTTTTTGCAAAATTAAATTATTTTGAAAAAAAGATGTATCTTTGCAGTCCGATTTTTTCGTAGGAAAATTAATTTTAAAAAGTTAGTAATAATGTATGCAATTGTAGAAATCGCAGGTAAGCAATTCAAGGTTGAAAAGGGTAGATATGTATATGTCAACCGCCTTGATGCAAAAGAAGAGGATAAGGTTGTCTTCGACAACGTATTGCTCGTTGATTCTGATGGCCATGTGACTGTAGGTACTCCTAAAGTTGAAGGCGCTAAGGTTGAAGCAAAGGTGCTCCAACATCTCAAAGATGATAAGGTTTTGGTTTTTAGAAAGATAAGAAGAAAAGGTATGCAGACTCTCAACGGTCACCGTACTTATCTCACAAAGATCGAAATAGAAGATATAATTTTTTAATCCACTAAAATAATATTATAAGATATGGCACATAAGAAAGGTGCGGGTAGTTCATGTAACGGTCGTGAATCCCACAGTAAACGTCTCGGAATCAAAAAGTTCAGCAGCGAAGTTGTTAAGGCTGGTAATATTATTGTAAGACAAAGGGGAACAATGCACAAACCGGGTGAAAACGTCGGTATGGGCAAGGATCACACTCTCTTCGCTTTAATCGACGGTACAGTCGTTTTCAAGAAAAGAGAAGGAGACAAATCATTTGTTAATGTAATTCCATTATCAGAATAATAATCATTACTTTTGAGTTATGTATAGCCCTGCCATGATAGTTTGTGGAAGGGCTATATTTATTTAGATGAATAAACAATGAACGAGACAAAAGAAGTCCGGGTGAGATTTGCCCCGAGTCCCACGGGACCGTTGCATATCGGAGGAGTGAGGACAGCCCTCTACAATTATCTGTTCGCAAAAAAGAACAATGGGAAATTTCTTCTGAGAATCGAGGATACCGACAGAACCCGTTTCGTGCCGGGTGCTCAGGATTATATTATAGAATCGCTGCATTGGTGCGGAATTATGCCCGATGAAGGCGTGTCAGTCGGCGGTGACTGCGGACCTTACATCCAGTCTGAACGTAAGGATATATATAAAAAATATGTTGCACAGCTTCTCGAAAACGGCAGTGCCTACTATGCAATTGACACACCGGAGGAACTGGATGCCATGCGCAAGCGCCTCCAGGATGAAAAATCGGCCTCTATGCAGTACGATTATATCAACCGTATGTCAATGCGCAATTCTTTCACTATGCCGAAAGAAGAGCTCGAGGAATGGATCAATTCCGGCAAACCATACGTGGTGAGATTCAATATGCCTGCAAATGAGGAACTTGTGCTGCATGACATGATTCGTGGCGAGGTGCGGGTGAACACATCCACACTCGATGACAAGGTGCTTTACAAGTCCGATGGTATGCCGACATATCATCTTGCAAATATAGTTGATGACCATTTGATGCGCATCAGCCATGTCATCAGAGGTGAGGAATGGCTCCCTTCAATGCCTCTGCACGTTATGCTTTATAAGGCTTTCGGCTGGGAAGACACCATGCCTCAGTTCGCCCATCTTCCGTTGCTTCTCAAGCCTGATGGCAACGGCAAACTCAGCAAGAGAGACGGCGACCGTTTGGGGTTTCCTGTGTTTCCACTGCGTTGGCCGCAGGATATGAGTCAGCCCGAAATAGCTTCAGGTTACCGTGAAACCGGATACTATCCTGAGGCATTCATCAATATGCTTGCACTGCTCGGCTGGAATCCCGGCACAGAACAGGAAATATTCACAAAACAGGAACTTGTGGATGCTTTCTCCATGGACAGAGTCAGCAAGTCCGGCGCAAAGTTCAACCCTGAAAAGTCAAAATGGTTCAACCATGAATATCTGATCAGGCGCACTGATGCCGAACTGCTCAAGGACGCAACCCCGTATCTGCACGGTTATGAGAATATGTATGACGGACCTGTCATGGAACGCATTTGCGGACTGGTTAAGGAACGTCTTCATTTTGTGAAGGAAATATGGGAGCAGGTGCATTTCTTCTTCGAAGCCCCTACACAATACGATGAAAAAGCAGTGGCAAAAAGATGGAAACCGGAAACTCCGGCAATTATGAATGAACTTATCGATATTATCGGTGGAATGGAAGTTTTTAATGTCGAAAGCATGGAAAACACCATCCCCGAATGGATTACATCTCATCAATACCATTCCGGAAACACCTATAATTCCATAAGAATCTGTCTTGTCGGTGAGGCCAAGGGACCGCATCTCTATGATATCATGGAAATTATCGGTCGCGATGAGACTATAAAGCGTATTCGTAAGGCTTTGTCGGTAATAAAATAGGCATCATGAATAATAAGAAAATCTGTGTGATTGGTTGCGGACGCTGGGGAAAGAACCATTTGCGGACTCTTGCGTCTCTCGGAAGCCTTGCCGCTGCAGTTGACATCGATGATGCAAAGCTGACTGCGGCGATGGAGCAATATCCTGACATCAAGGGATATAACAACATAGAAGAGGCAGTGACGGCAAGATATGACGGCTATGTGGTCGCAACGCCGGCCGAGACCCATCTGCCACTTGCAATGGCTGTCATCTCAAAAGGACTGAATGTCCTTGTTGAGAAGCCTATGACTCTGACCGCCAATGATGCACAGACGCTGATTGATGCTGCAAAAAAATCCGGTTCACAACTGATGGTGGGGCATGTCCTGCTGTTCCATCCCGCCATAAGAAAAATCAAGGAACTTATTGAATCTGGCAGAATCGGGAAATTGTACTACCTTTATTCCACACGCCTGAATCTCGGTAATGTAAGAACCAAGGAAAGCGTGTTTTCGTCATTTGCGCCGCACGACATCTCGGTTCTCAATTACCTTATCGGCAGCAAACCTGTTGACATTCAGGCTAAAGGAGTGAAATTCCTGCAGGATGAGGTTTATGATACGACAATGACGATGCTGGAATATCAGGATAATGTTCATGCCCATATTTATGTTTCATGGCTGCATCCATTTAAGGAACAGCGACTTGTGATTGTGGGCAGTACCGGCATGATTTCGTTTGACGATTCCACCGTGGAGAAGGAAATTCATCTTTACAACAAGAGGATTGACTTCGAGGAAGGTGTGCCGGTTAAGGTCGAACAGCCTGATGAAATCGTGAAATATGACTATAAACCTCCTTTGGAGGAAGAACTGAGATATTTCATCGGAAATCTTGACGGAAAGATTTCCGTCAATATCGGTGAGGATGGCTTTGAGGTGGTTAGAATACTTGAGAGTGTTGAAAAAATGATTAAAAAATAAAGCAATGGAAAAGGATTATTTTGTACATGAGTCGAGTTATGTCGATGACAATGTGAGGATTGGCAAGGGAACCAAGATATGGCATTTCTGTCACATACAGAGCGGTGCCATGATAGGTGAGAAATGTTCGTTCGGACAGAATGTCAATGTCGCCAACAATGTGAAAATCGGCAACGGAGTCCGTGTGCAGAATAATGTTTCGATATACGAGGGAGTGGAGATTGAGGACAACGTTTTCTGTGGCCCCTCATGTGTCTTTACCAATGTCACGACGCCCCGTGCCCATTTCCCCGTCCATGGTGTCTATGCCAAGACGCTCATCCGTGAAGGTGCCTCTCTTGGTGCCAACTGCACCATCGTCTGTGGTCACACAGTCGGCAAGAGTGCACTCATCGGCTCAGGATCTGTCGTCACCAAGGATGTCAAGGACTATGCCCTGATGGTTGGTGTTCCCGCCCGTCAACTCGGCTGGGTCTGTGAATGTGGCCGTCGTCTTGACGACACCCTCCGCTGCACCTGTGGCCGCACTTACCACCTTGATGGTGATAACCTCTTCCAAGATTAATTCGTGTAATTCGTTAAATTCGTAGTTAATGCAATTCAGAGATTTAAAACATCAGTATCAGGTACTGAAACAAGATATAGACCAGGCTGTCCTCGACGTGATGCAGTCTGGAGCCTTCATCATGGGTCAGCCCGTCAAAGAACTTGAAACCCAGTTGGCCGAGTATGTCGGTGTTAGACATTGCCTCACCTGTGCCAACGGCACCGATGCCCTCACCCTTGCCCTCAAGGCATGGGG
>CALFIZ010000159.1 GCA_937877575.1 uncultured Marinilabiliales bacterium
GTTCAGAAACCGAATCCGGGCATTATCGAATTTGCGCTCAGGCTCACGGACTCCAAGCCGTCTGAAAGCGTCTATATCGGCGATAACTTCAACAACGATGTCGTATGCGCCTTCAATGCAGGCATTGACAGCATCTGGGTAAACAGAAAAAGGCAGCCGGTGCCTGACAGCTATGCACGCCCGACGCATATTATCAGCTCACTGACCGAAATTATAACCATATTGGAACCATGATACAGATTTATTGCAGAAACACCAAGACCACCAAGAATTTCACCGAAGGGACCTCTTTGCAGGAAATGCTCCCCCACTTCACGTTTGACCAGCCATTTCAGATTATCTCCGCCAAGGTCAACAACGTGTCTCAGGGACTCAAGTTCCGCGTTTTCACCAACAAGGACGTGGAGTTTTTTGACGCACGCGAGGCAAGCGGTCTGCGCGTCTATTGCCGGTCGCTGTGTTTCCTTCTCTACAAAGCGGCAAACGACATCTTCCCCAACTGCAAACTCTTCGTTGAACTGCAAATATCAGGAGGGTTGTTCTGCAATCTTCACAAGGCTGATGGCAGTCCACTGACCAAACAGGACATCAAAAAACTGAGCAGCCGCATGACTGAAATCGTCAACAAGGACATGATTTTCCACCGTTATCAGGTTCAGAGAGAAGAAGCCCTGAGGATATTTCGTGACAGAGGCTATGATGACAAGGTCAAGCTGTTGGAAACCAGCGGACAAGTATATACCGATTACTACACTTTGGGTGATACGGTTGACTACTACTACGGACGTCTTGTACCATCGGCAAGCTATCTGAAAGTCTGGAAGTTGCAGCCGTTTCACAACGGATTTCTGCTCCGCATTCCCGACAAGCATAACCCCAACCAACTGTCACCTTTCATCAGACAGCCAAAGGTTTTTTCCATGTTTACGGAGAATCTGCGGTGGAATATCATCATGGGACTGAACACCGTTGGGGATGTCAATCACTCTTGTCAGGCAGGTCATGCAAGGGAACTGATACAGGTTGCTGAAGCCTTGCAGGAAAAGAAGATAGTTCAGATAGCCGAATCCATCGACAGACGGTTCCATTCCGAAAAGCCTGTCAGATTAGTGCTGATTACAGGCCCGAGCAGCAGCGGCAAGACGACATTCTGCCGCCGCCTCAGCATACAGCTTAAAGCCTGCGGCTTAAGACCGCTGTCGTTATCAACCGACGACTATTTCGTCAACAGAGTGGAAACCCCTCGCCTGCCGAACGGTCAGTATGATTTCGACAATTTCGACACCGTGGACCATGAGAAATTACAGGAAGACTTGGTTGCACTGATGCACGGAGAAACCGTTGAAGTCCCGGAATACAACTTCACGACCGGAAAGCGTGAATACAACGGCAAAAAACTCAACATTGAAGGAAGCACCGTAATTCTTCTTGAAGGCCTTCATGCCCTGAACCCTGAACTCACCTCAAAAATTCCGGATGGATACAAATACAGAATATTCATCAACACACTGACAAACAACGCATTGGACAATCATAACTGGATACCCACGAGCGACAACCGACTGTTGAGGCGTATCGTCCGCGACTACAACAACAATTCGTTTACCGCGACAGAAACGATACGGCAGTGGCCGAGTGTACTTGACGCTGAGGAAAAGTGGATTTATCCATACATGGAGAATGCAGATGCCATGTTCAACTCCGCATATCTGCTTGAATTTGCAGTATTGCGTTCTCACGCCGAACCGATTCTGGCCACAGTTCCGCAGAATTGTCCGGAATACAGCGAGGCACACCGACTATTGACATTCATACATTATTTCACAGCCGTCTCAGACAAAGAAATACCATCGACATCGTTGCTCAGGGAATTTCTCGGCGGAAGCAGTTTCAACATTTAACAAGCCACATCATGGAAGGAAGTCTGGAATTAGTTTATGACCTCGCCGTGATATTTGTCACAGCAGGCATCACAACGCTGATATTCAAAATTCTAAAGCAGCCTCTCATCTTAGGATATATAGTTGCCGGCCTGCTTGTGGGGCCTCATCTCGGATTGTTCCCTCACACAATCAGTGCTGAATCCGTGGAACAATGGTCAGAAATAGGCATAATATTCCTGCTCTTCAGTCTTGGTCTGGAGTTCAGTTTCAAAAAACTGCTCAACGTGGGGAGCAGCGCGCTGATAACCGCAGGAACCATCTTTATCGGAATGTTCGTCACAAGCTTGGGATTGGGCAAACTGATGGGCTGGACCAACATGGAATGTATTTTCCTCGGAGGCATGCTGTCGATGTCCTCCACTACAATCATCATCAAGGCATTTGACGACCTCGGCATGAAAAAACTGCCGTTCACGGAAGTCGTCTTCGGCACACTGGTTGTAGAAGACCTGCTCGCTGTCATACTTATGGTTCTGCTGTCAACAATGGCTGTAAGCCAGAAATTTGCCGGCGGCGAAATGCTGTTGGCACTACTTAAACTGTTGTTCTTCATCGTGTTATGGTTTTTGGTCGGGATGTTTGTAATCCCGTCATTACTCAAATGGGGACGAAAATTCTTCACTGATGAGATGCTGACGGTGCTGTCGATAGGACTGTGTTTCGGCATGGTAATCATTGCCAACTCTGTGGGATTCTCATCTGCACTCGGTGCATTCATCATGGGTTCAATGTTATCGGAAACAATTGAAGGTGAGCGCATTGAGCATCTCACAAGCGGCATCAAGGACTTGTTTGGGGCGGTGTTCTTCATTTCAGTGGGAATGCTCGTTGACCCGCAGATAATAATCCAATACTGGAAGCCGATTCTCATACTGATAGTGGTTGTGCTGACCATACTTCCGTTTTTTGCCACTATGGGTGTGCTGCTTTCAGGCAAAGGTCTGCATTCGTCAATACGTGCAGGCTTCAGTTTTGCGCAAATCGGTGAATTTGCATTCATCATAGCCTCACTCGGCTCATCACTCGGCGTCATCTCCGATTTTATTTATCCGGTTATAGTTGCCGTATCTGTAATCACCACATTCACAACTCCTTACTATATGAAAATGGCAGAACCGCTCAGCATCCGGCTGGCAAAAAAACTGCCACAGAACATTTTAAACCGTCTCACACCGGCTGTCAGCACAAACAAGACTCCGGCAAAGAAAAGTGAATGGAAGCAGCTTCTTACGATGTACGGCATACGCATCATAACATATTCGGTACTTCTGATTGCAATATACACAGTATCAGATATCTATCTCAAAAACTTTGTCACGCAGCATCTTACCGCAGCAAGCAATCTGACAATAGATTTTATATGTGCAGGCATAACCCTCGCCGTCATGTCGCCTTTCATCATCGGACTGATATTGTCAACCGGCAAACAACAGGAACTGTTCCAGACACTGTGGAACAACGACCAGCCCAACAAAGGCATTCTCGTCGCACTCATACTGCTGAGGATTTTTATTGCCGTGACATTCGTTCTGGGTGTCATTTTCCATTATTTCAACCTGTCATGGTGGATTATTCTCCTGCTTGTAATAGGCATAAGCACATTGCTGCTTCTGGCACGCAACAACATCCAAAAGATGAACAGAATGGAACAGCGTTTTCTTAACAATTTGAGCGAAAAGGAGAAATACGAAAGGATGCAACGCCCAATGACCTCTTCAATAAAAGACAAGCTTGACGGCTATGATATTCATATTGAGCAGGTTACAGTATCACAAAACTCAATGCACATGGGTAAGCAGCTTAAAGATATTCCTATCAGAAGCGCATACGGTGTCAATATCATCAAGATAACCCGAGGCAACAAAATCATCAACATACCATCAGCCACCGACTATCTGTATCCGGGCGACCAGATTTTAGTGGTGGGGACAGAAAGTCAGATAAAATCATTCATGAGTGCTTTGGAGACCTCCAAAGAAGAGGAGACGGCACGCAACAAGGATGCCACTGACGTACAGCAGGCGGTACTGACTGCGGATTCGCTCCTGACCAACAAGTCGCTGAAGATGGTTGACATGCGCAACTCAGGCTGTATGCTGATAGGCATAGAGCGCGGCGGTGAAGCTTTCATGAATCCAAGTCCGGATTTCATCATGATGGAAGGCGACACCGTGTGGATTATCGGCGAAGAGAATGCAGTGAAATCGTACGTATAATCACATATTCCTGTCAGGATACATCGACTGCCACCAGGAGTCGTCGTCCTGAAGCCATTTGGCAAACCATGCCAATATTGTCCGATGCCATTGGAGATGATTCTCATACTTGTTGATATGATGGTCTTCACCGTCAACAAGGATCAGTTCAACCGGACGGCCTAATATCTTCAAGGCACTGTAAAGCTGGATGCTGTTGCCGACAGGCACATTGGTGTCTGAATTGCCGTGCAGCAAAAGCAGCGGAGTGGTTATCTTGTCGGCATTGTAAAGCGGACTGTGTTCCGTGAAGAAATCCGGGTTATTCCAAGGATACGTGCCTGCATTTGCCACGGAACAATAGCCTGTACCCCAGTTTCCTATGCCCCAATAATTCGCAAGGTCACTGATGCCGGCATGGCTCACGGCGGCAGCAAAGAAATCCGTCTTAGTCTGCAAATACTGGGTCATGAATCCTCCGTAACTTGCGCCTATACAGCCCACCTTGGTGGAATCCACAAAACTGTGCTGACGGCAGAACAGCTTGGATCCATAGATTATCTCATCGGCAGTAGGGTCCCCCCACGCATTGACGTGACGTGCGCTGAACTCCTGTCCGTAACCCACGGTACCGCTCGGATTCAAGGCATAGACCACATACCCCTGTGCCGCAAACATCTGCACGGAATATCTCAACTCAAGTTTCCGCTGCGTGGGGGATGTCCCGCCATAGTAATACACTATAAGCGGATATTTCCCTGAATTGTCGAAATCGGGCGGAAGGCAGTAGAATCCGGTGATTTCAGTGCCATCGGTATAATTGAAGTTCCAATCCTTCACCTCTCCCAATTCCACATCCCTAAGCTTTTCAGCCGAAAGGTCAAGGACACATAACATCTTCTGTTTCTTTGCATTATAATAATAGACCCTGTCGGCATTCGTCAGACTCTGTCCCGCACAGACTATTTCAGGACTGTTTTTGGCGACAGACATTCTCCCTATCATATCCTCCGGAATGTCGAGCATGACATATTTGCCGTTCTCCGGATTCATCCTGAAAATATGCTGACAGTCCTTGTCCTTGGCCAACACATACAGCATATTGTCACTTCCGTTCCAGACGGCAGAGCCTACAGAAGGGTTAAAGCTCTTTGTAATCGGGCTAATCACCTTACTTGCAATATCATAGATGAAAAGCTGCGTATCGTAATCATTTCCTACAGGTTCATCCCCGGCATCAAATCCGATTTTACCGAAAGCCTCAGGTCCACCGAAAACCAACAGTTTGCCGTCATCAGGAGAAAACTCAACATCTTTCAGATATGGTTCATCGTAAAATATTGTATCTATGGCACTTGTCTGTAAATCCATGATGAAAACACTTGAAAATGAAAACGGATAAAGTGTGTCACAGTCAACACTGTAAGTGAGTATCAAATAACGTCCGTCATGGCTGACAGAGCTAACAGACATATTTCTGTTGCCATACGTCAACCTTTCATAATTACCCGATGTCAAATCGAATCTGAAGATATTGTAACGGTTTCTCCATCCTTTGATAATATCGTCATGATTGGCGAAACGCTTCAATGGTTTGTCAGCATCCGGGCCTTTCTCCATTATTGAATACAGCAGTGTCTTTTCATCGGGCGAGACCACAAAATGTCCGTCCGGAATATTTTCACAGACAGTTTCCTTAACCATAGTCACAGGGTCAACTGTCACGAAAGCCCGTTTATCATTATTTTTAGCGACATAATACAATTTGTTGCTGACAGGCATCCAATGTGCATTTCTGAGCCAGTCACTGTTACCGGACAGCAATTTGCCGCTTGCCGATTCCAAAAGCATTGTGTATCTCTCAGTGTTGCCTTCCTTGGCATTTGATATCTTAATCATGGAATATTTGCCGTTATTCGACATGGAGACATCGGACACGCTCTTGCCGTTGAGCATATTGAGAATGGTATAGCGCATCTTCAAATCAGCACCCGCCGTGATTACAGCGTTTTTGTTGTCAGCCCTGACCATTGCCGACAAAGCAGGTTCCATGGTATCCTGTGATGAAAGCAGGCATTTTACCTGCACTTCACAACGCTGTGGCAGCAGTTCCAAATCAGTCTTGACCGCATAGACCGTGTCAGAAACGTTCTTTTCGGATTTCATTTTCTCCCCGTCAACATAGACATGAAACATAAACGGTGCGGAGACTTCCAGCTTGCCTTTGGAATAACGGTCGGAATTGATGTAAAACGAAACTATGGAAAGAGAATAATCGCCTTCGGAATCAAGGTGAATCTTCCCTTCGTTATCAGCATCTGCAACTGTCGAGGCAGGTATTTCATTCATTGACATATTATTCTGCAACAGGTTCTTGACATCGTATTTTCTGTTGTTAACATCCGAGCTGTCGGACATAAAAGGCGTATTGACCTTATAAGGGGCAGAAACGAGGAACTGCCGTACCGTTGTCTGTGAAAATGCGCTGCCATAAATCGCAAGCAGGCATATCACCATCATTAATCTTTTCATTATCAATTATATAATATTGTTCCCAATGTTTCAACATCACACCAATCACATTCCGGAGAGCTTCTTAAACCCAATTCGGTCATTAGACCGACTATTCGTTATAATGCCCCTTTTAATAGGTGGATTTTGCAAAAGTACGAATTTTTTCATCATCCTACAACCGTACAAGATGCTTGAGTATCATTGTACATCCGAATCATACAAAAATCAAGGCGGGACAAACCGAAATTCATCCCGCCCTGAAACACTAAAATTATTATATGATCAATTCTATTTCTTATAGACGACCTTTGTTGTCCGTGTATATTCACCGTCAACGGATTCGCAGGAACCTTTCTCTGAATATATTATATAGATTAAAGCGGTAATATCTCCAACATTAATTATGCCATCTCCATTTACGTCTGCGTTTTCAAAATAGAAAGGGCTTGGATTATATCCAACAATATAAGACGCAACAGTTGAGACATCAGCCACATTAACCTCACCGTCACCGTTGGCATCGCCAATCAGCAAATAATCAACTGTAGCATCGACACATACAGGTTCCGATTCACCTTCCGAATATAAAGCAGTAACACAATAATTATATGTACCGTTTGCCAATCCGGTTTCGGTAAATGTTGTTTCATCAGTTGTGCCAACCGATTCCCCGTCACGAGTGACATTGTATCCAATTATGACATTCTTGTTTCCATTGACATCCATCAGGGTGACATCATCAATAAAAAAATTACCTACCTGAGGTTTTGAACCGTCACCGTGTTTCTTCATATCACCGTCAAATTCTATTCTATCTAATTTTATTATACCCTGTTCCCCAAATAGTGACAATGAATACTGCCATTCGGCCACCATCTCATTGTTTACAGAAAAGGTAATCCAGTCATTGTCCAAATCAATGTCGAAAGTCAGTGGAAACCATGTGTCATATTCCACATTATCCCAATGAGCACTATGAAAGCCCAAAGGATCTGTAGGATCCGGTATGTTTATCCATGCGTAATCTGAACCATATATCCAAACCTCACATGAAACAACATCCCATCTATCTTTATCAATTTCCATATACGCCCACTGATCCTGTCCAAGATACCAGTACATGTTCAACACATAATGTCCGGAGGTAAAACCACCCATATCACAAAATATGTAATCATTCCAGTTCTTAATATTTAATGATTTTTCACCTGTATATGCATGATTATCCGATATAATGGCATCTCGGATTGGCTGCTCAGAAGACCACGGATAAACCGGGTCGAATACCCCAACCTCGTAATTCTCAAATCCTTCGTTAACCAGATACGAGGATGACTGATGATTGATTCTGTTCTCAGTCAATGCGGTATTTGCATCCGGAACCCTGTCAACATCTGATGTCGGCAATGACTGTGCATGACCCCACACCGGCATCAGGCACACAACTGTTAAAAGTAATAGATTCTGTTTCATTTGACATTTAATTTTTTTATTATCAATTAATTATTATCCTAAAAAGATTATTCAACCCTTAAAACTGTTTTAATATGTCATCAAGCCTGATATCCAAATCAGTAGTTTCGATGTTAGGATTCAGTTTTGTTTTCATCCTATACACTTTCTGACGCAAAGATTTCAGTTCTATACCCAGCAACTCCGCTATGACGGTACGGCTGAACTTGTTCTTTATCATACAGCACACCCTTATGTCCCATTTCATCAAATCCGGATTCGCTGAAATGATTTTATCAACGAAATGATCGTTTACTAAATTGACATATCTCACATAATCATTCCAATCCTCTTCAGTAAGCATATACTTGATTTTTTCAGCGCAGTCATTCTCTATGGATTTTGCCTTCTTATACACCATGCTTGAGTTTATCAGCGCAGTGAACACCTCACTCATTTCGGCATTTGTCTGTGCCGTTTCGGAAGTTTTGTCATTATGGGTGCGTTCAAACTCCTCCGTACGGTTTTCCAATTCCCTTACCAAGGAATTAATCTGATGTTCCATAATGCCAACTTCATTCTTTAATTTCTCATTTTCCAACTTGTTGAGCTGCATTCGCCTGTTAAGAATTATAACAACCACAAGAATGGCAATAATTATTGCGAAAGAAACAAGTATGATTGAAAGAATACGAACTCTGTGTTTAGACTCAACTATGGCTTTCTGATTCTGAAATTCATATCTGTTCTTTTCACGAAGTGTTTCAAGTTCATTGAACGATTCATCACACCGGCTCTTATTATTCATAGCTTCCTTATAATAATGCAGAGCCATTTCATCATCATGGTCTATTTCATCAGCTATTATGCTCAAATTCATATTGGCCTGCCAACGCAGACATTCAAACTGACTTGTTTTAAGTGAATTAAAATAAAACTTCGCCGAAGCAATATCGTTTTTCATCATTGATAATTCACCCAGCTGTATGATTATACTGCCAGCAGTAAGACTGTTACTGTATAATTCCTTATTTTGAAATAACTGATAAGCAGTATATGCGCTGGTAAAGGCAGAGTCAATCTCGCCTTCACCTCTGTAACACATACATTTGGTTAACAGTATCTCGCTTAGACCTACACCATGAAAGCTGAGCTTATTTTCAGACATGTCATATAATTTCAATGCTTCACCCACATAATATAAAGCACTGTCTAACCGGTCAATATCATAATAATCTCTTGCTATTGCAGATAGCTGTAGTGACATCCGGTAATCGTCAAGCAACAATGAGGCATAATTATATGCATTTTTATGCATTTTTATCGCATCTTCACAAAAATTCTCATTGTAGTAAATTATTCCAAGATTGGCATATATCGAAAACAGAAGAAAGTTAAGCTTGTATGGGACAACAGATTTCAGCCCGTGTGAAATGGTCAGTGCATTATAATAACTTGAAACGGCATACTCATACTTATTGACAGTAAAATAATAAAACCCAAAATTCAAGTAAGTCAGAGCCTTGTAATAATCGTTTCCCTTATTGTTCAAGAGGTAATAATCAGCGGCAATATTGACAAGTGAGTCCGATTCAAGACTGTTGGTTTTATACAACGCCGTGTTTAACAACAGACAGTATCTTGCACGCTGCTCCTCGGAAATCGCACCAAAATCAGGGCAACCGTTTACATCTTCAATGATATTGATATATGGTGCCAGCATTATTCCAGCACTGTCAGGATAGTTGTTCACAATAGCTTCGGCATTATACAACACGGTATCGAACTTTGCATTACCATGTGATTTCTTATTACAGGAGACCTGCAAAAGTGCCACCGAAAACAGAAGCAAACCTGCTATAATATTAAGATGTATGTGATTATTTGTTTTCATTGTAAGTCTGAAATCAATTTATCTTTTACAAAATTATTGATTTTTTCTTGCTCAAAACACGTTTAAAACCGACATGGGAAAATGTAGTCTGTTGTCATTTTACAACGTATTGACAAACATAAGGTTAAATATTATGCAGGAATAAAAATGTAGCCATAAAGTCATAATACATTTGGATAACACAATAAAATTACCATATTATCCAAATAATTTAAAGGTTTTTACTTTTATGGCAGTCATTTTTCAATTCAGATTCAATTTCTTCATGAAGAAAACGAATCCTGTAAAAGCAACACAAAAAAAAGACGCCCCATGCAAGATGAAGCGTCTCCAAACAAAAACAAAAGGATAATAAACTATCTCATATAAGGATAATCGAAATATGTAGGCGGAACGAACGTTTCCTTGATGGACCTTGTATTAATCCAACGATAGAGGTTCAGGCTACTGCCAGCCTTGTCGTTTGTGCCGGATGCTCTTCCACCGCCGAACGGCTGCCAGCCGACTGTTGCGCCTGTCGGCTTATCATTGATGTAGAAGTTGCCGGATGCATAACGCAGGCAATTGAAAGCAGTGTCGATAGCTTTTCTGTCGCTTGCGAAGATTGAACCCGTAAGCGCGTATGGTGATGTGGTGTCGCAAAGACGCAATGTCTCCTCATACTTGTTGTCATCATACACATAAACTGTGATGACCGGGCCGAACAGTTCGGTGTACATGGTCGGTGACTGCGGGTTGGTGGTCTTGATGACAGTCGGTTCGATGAAGAAGCCCTTTGTCTTGTCACCGTTGCCGCCGCAAACGATTTCGCAGTCCTTGTCGGTTTTAGCCTCATCGACATATTTCATAATCTTGTCGAATGAAGCCTCGTCGATG
>CALFIZ010000160.1 GCA_937877575.1 uncultured Marinilabiliales bacterium
CCATGGGACCTTAGCTCAGTCGGTTTAGAGCGCTTGCTTCACACGCAAGAGGTCGACAGTTCAAATCTGCCGCGGATCACTCACTTTCAGGGGCTGCCTGATGCCCGGGATTCTTCATAGTAATATGCTGTGAAAAGAGAATCATGACCTGTTATATATACCGGTGATACTGAATCGTAAGGGTTGGAAGGGTTGAAATACATCTGCTCAGACGTCGTTGCAACATAATCTGTTATCGCAAGATACTGGTTATGAAACTTATGATAACGAATAACCGGTGAAATCTGCCCCGGTTGGGGAGCATTCGGTGTGGTGAGATTGGTTGAGATGTATTTATGCTTGGATGAGAATGAACATTCGATTTTTGGAGGACAGTCTCCGAAATTGACATTTTCTTCCCCGAAACAGTCAAGCAAATCCGCAGGCATATAATTCTGTAATGAATCTAATGTTCTGCGGATCATTGACCAAAATAGTGTCATTGCCCGGTCCCATGCACGATGCGAGCAACACTGTTAAAGCAATAAAGGATACAGTCTCTTTGTATTTCATTTTATTGCTTTACGGTGATTTTCTTCCAGGCATCATCTGCCCAGTCGTTCATCATGGCACGGAAAGCCTTGTACTGACTTACTTCGATGGTTTCCTGCGTGATTTTCAGCGATCTTGTGACTGTAATCGTGTTGCCGTTTGCTCTGATGTCGATGTCCATATAGCCGAAGGAGTTCATGAAGTTTTTGTGAACATCCTTTGTTACTGATTTCCAGCCTTTTGGCAAGGTAATAGTGTATGTGTAGGCCTCATCGGTTTTTTTGCATCTGATAGGATGTTCGCGATTTTCATTAAGATAAGCCGGACTTACACTGAAAGTATTGCTTGCAGCCGGAAGATTCAAGGTGTAATACCCTGATTCTCCAATCTGTTCCATATCCACATCCTTGGCATTCACTGTGAATTCAGCATTCGTGAAGTCAACTTTACCGCAGGTGATTTCACCCTTTGTGCCGGTTGCATATTTCGACAGTCTGCTGTTGTCATTGATGATTTCATAGTAGGGCAGACCTGCTGTGGTGATGCTGTAGCTGACTCGCTCGTTGGCAGTGCCGTTGTCATTGATTTTGATGTCGCCTTTGATGCTGACTTCGTTGTCAACCGGACCGAGATACCTTGCTGTGAAATGGTCAATACTCGAGTCTATAGGGTAAGCCATATAGCCGCCGTATGTGTATTCGAGCGAGCTGCCGTTCTTTTCAGTGGGTGACAGATAGAAGTCCGTGCCATCGATTCTCGTGCGGACTGCGTAATGTGATATCAGGTCAAGACAGGCGATTTCATCGCTGTGGTAACGCTCCTTTATGAGTGCTACAGGAATGGCTTCATATCCGGCATTTCTGAGCATTGCAGTGAGAAGAATGGCTTTGTCAAGTTCGGTGCCGCAGGCTGATTTCCATGTTGTTGATGCTGAAGATGCTTGGTAATCAGTGTATTTTGGATTTAAATTGTTTAAATGAATCGCATCTGCGACATAATTTCTGATAGCTATGATGTTGTCGTATGGCTTTTTGTCTTTATTCGTGATGGATGCGATTGTCTCGCTGCTTTCCGGCAGATTGTAGTCGCGGAATGCTGTCTGGTTTACGAATGCAAAGTAAGCGTGCGACATGTCATTGAAAGTCGAAAGTATGAGTTCCGGATATACCATGTCGGAGGGCATGTAGGATTCGTTTGACGACTGCATCACGTTGGTAAGTCTCCAGGTATAAACATTCCTGTCGCCTTCGGTGCCGGTTGTCGGGGCAAGACGCAGGTTCAGCATTCTGTTTTTGAGGGTAATGTTTTTAGGCGTTTTGACGGTGACGGTATATTCCGTGACAGGGCAATACTGCACAAAGTCGATGTTTTCCATGAATTCCTTGATGAAGGCTGCATCGGAATGAATTGTGTAATCAAGATGTATGATGCAGTTCATTTCGAGGGCGGTGTGTGAAATCACCATTTCCTTAATTCCGTTGTATCTTTCGCAGTCGGTGCAGGAAAACGGAAGGCTGTTTGTGATTGCGTTATCGGGAAGATACACCTTCGTGCCGTCGGCTCTTTGAGTATATCCTTCATTGACTTTTACTGTCTGAAATTCAGGATTGTATATGATGAATGTCTCTCCAAAGTCATCGTTCCAGGAACGTCTTGACAGGAGTTTCAAATCCATTTTGTATGTATAGTCGAGACTGCCGTCATCGTTTATGACATATTCTCTTGATATTTTGTCGTATCTTGCATGGTCCTTCTTTGTCTGTGCGAAGCAGCTGAAAGCCATTATTGTTACTAATATGCTGATAAATAGTGTTTTATGTTTCATGATGATAATGTTTGTATGTTATTTGAGGATGATGATGTTTTCTTTGGAGAAAGATTTCTGATAGTTTACCGCACTGCGGAAATCCGGCCATTCGTCGGCGTCATAGATGCGTTTGCCGAGGTCCACGGTCTGCTCAAAGGTAAGTGTGCGCTTGCTGATGTTGTATTTTCCGTCATAGTTGATATATTCTGATGAAACTGACTTTTCTTCCGGGCAATAGGCAACTTTCGAGTATTTTGGCAGTGTGACGGTTTCATTCACCTCCACGAGACGTGAGCATCTGTCGGTGAAGGGATAGTCTCTTGTTTCGATTGACGTGTCGAAATACACGTGTGACATGGCTCTGTTGAATACGCCTTTTGCGAGCAGCGGGGTGAAGATTATTTCTTCATCCGTAACCGTTGCATAATTTGGAATCTGGTATTTGTAGGTTATCAGAACAGGTCTTTCGAGATATTTTTCGTTGTCGGTATATTTTACCGAGGTGATGACTGCGCGTGGTGCAACTCTGATGAGTTCGGCTCTTACAGCATTATCCCAGTCGCTGTATCTGCCGTAGAATACGCCTCTGACGGAGGCATCGGACTGGCCTTCCGCCGTGATTGAAAATTCGCCTACGAGAGTGCCGTCATCCTTAAGATTAGACTTGCCGTTAATTTTCACGTAATGGTTTGATGAAGGGGAAACAGGCGTTTCGCCGAGGTCGGCGCCTTCCGGAACTCCCATCAGGTAGTTCTGCTGTTGTTCGGCGCTTGACCACAGTTCCCTTAAGTTGGGAACCCATGTCGGGTCAAGCAGTTGGTATTCGCCGTTACGTCTTTTCACGACAGTCACACTATGGTTGAACTGATCGGCGGGAATACGGTCAATGCGTGAGCCTGCCATTGTCATTGCAGGGTATGACTCGAAGCCGGCAGCCCTGAGCATGGCTATAAGCAGACTTGCCTTGTCTTTACAGACGCCGCAACGGTCGGTGAAATTCATCTTGGCGTTATGAAGAGTATAGCCTTCGCCCGGTCCCATGGTCAGCCCTGAATACCGCATGTTGTCGGCAACCCAGTGGGTGAGAATGCTTATTGAGTCAATCTCGCTCTTGGCGGGTTTCAGCAGTTCGTTGACTTTCGCCTGCAGTTCGGGAGTCGGATTGAAACTGCCGTAGTCTTCATTCACGCCGTAAAACCACAGCGATTTTGCATACCAGTCGGGACTTGTGGAAAGCAGCAGTTTGGTCAGCACATCGCTCTTGGCAACAGAACGGCTCGGCATTCTTACCGGCATGATTTCGCTTTTCTCGAAAGAGTACGTCATGCGGTCACCTTTGTTCAGTACTGCTGTGCCAACTTCTCCATTATAGACTTTGTACTGCAGTTCCTTTGATTTGAGGACACTTACTTCATATACTTTCTTAATAATCGGCTGGTCGCTGAAAAACTCAACGATGTCGTAGTAGTGGCCTCTCATAGGGGGAATATATTTCGAATCATCGTCGCCTTGCAGCAGCGCATAGGTGTAGCCTTTTTTATACATCTGAATGTCAATGGCATCACCGATGTCGAGATGGCCAACCTCCACCATTTTCTGGCTTGCATTCCAATAAATCATTCTTGCGGGCGCAACGTAGTCAAGCTCCGGATTCGTGACTTTCTCAACGGTGCCGTCGTGACGATAGATGGTGACGTCCTTGATTTCCACGTAAGCCGACAGCGGGTCGTAGTCAATCTTAACAACGTTGTTGTCTCTGCATCCTTTGTAGGAAAGCATCTTTACAAGCTTGTGCATGTTGACGTGGCTGAGACCGCTCTCTTCCATGAGCACGCTGGTACTGTCATAGATGGTGACGTAGTCATAGCCCTGATATTTGTTGTCGTCAACTTTGTTTATCAGTTTTTGTGGTGACTGTGCGGCGGCACATACGCACAAGGCGGTTAAAATGAATGATAAAATGTTCTTTTTCATTATGTTAGAATTTTATTAAAACTTTCTTTATTTCGTTAAGTTTCATGAGCGCTTCGATAGGTGTGAGTGAGTTGATGTCAATGTTTAGGATTTCGTTTTTAATCTGGGTGAGCAGAGGGTCTTCCATTTGGATGAGGCTTATCTGCATCGGATTGACGGTAGGGCGGTTCTTGTTGCCTTTTTCCTTGTCGTCCTTAAAACTTTGCCTTTGCGATTCCTCCAATTCGTGCAGGATTTCGTTGGCGCGGTTTATGACTTTTGCCGGCATTCCAGCCATCTTAGCCACATGTATGCCGAAGCTGTGTTCAGTGCCGCCTTTTGCCAACTTGCGCAGAAACAGTATTTTGTTGTTGACTTCCCTTACCGTCACATGATAGTTCTTTATTCGTTTCTTTGTGGTTGCCATTTCGTTAAGTTCATGATAATGTGTGGCAAACAGCACTTTGGGACGGAAGTTCAGATTGTCGTGGATATATTCGGCGATAGCCCATGCGATGGAGATTCCATCGTAGGTGCTGGTGCCGCGGCCTATTTCGTCCAACAATATGAGGCTGCGGTTTGAAAGGTTGTTGAGAATGCTGGCCGTTTCATTCATTTCGACCATGAAAGTCGATTCACCCGATGAAATGTTGTCGGATGCTCCGACTCTTGTGAAGATTTTGTCGGTGAGGCCGAGGACGGCTGATTTGGCTGGAACGAACGAACCCATCTGGGCCATTATCACTATCAGTGCGGTCTGTCGCAGCAGAGCTGATTTTCCGGACATGTTCGGCCCTGTAATCATCATTATCTGCTGGCTTGTGGTGTCAAGGAAGATGTCATTGGCAATGTAGCTCTCGCCTTGAGGCATCATTTTTTCAATCACAGGATGACGCCCGTCGGCAATCTTTATCTCCATTGAGTCGTTGATTTCCGGACGAGTGTAACCGTTTTCTGCGGCAATAATGGCAAAACTTAGCAGACAGTCGAGATGTGAGACCGCATGGCTGTCCTGCTGCAGCTGCTTTATGTATCCGGCAAGATCCCGTATCAGTTCGACATACAGGCGCTGCTCTATTTCGGAGATTCTGCTTTCGGCTGAAAGTATCTTGCTCTCCAAGTCCTTGAGCTCCTGGGTGATATAGCGTTCGGAGTTGACAAGTGTCTGTTTGCGCACCCAGTCTTCCGGCACTTTCTCCCTATGGGTGTTAGTGACTTCCAGATAGTAGCCGAAAACGTTGTTGAATCCTATTTTAAGAGAGGAAATGCCTGTCCTTTCCGTTTCGCGTTTCTGGATAGCGATGAGGTAGTCTTTGCTTGAGGTCGTAAGATGGCGCAGCTCGTCAAGGTCGCTGTTGAAACCGTCCCTTATGACACCGCATTTTTCAATGAGCGTTGACGGGTCGTCTTTTACGCGGGTTTGAATCATGTCGATGACTTCCTGACAAACATCAATTTTCTCCGACAGCTTTACAAGAGGGATAACACCTGAATTGAAACAGCGCTCCTTGATTGGTTTCAGGGCGTTGAGTGCATCTTTGAGGTGGACTGTTTCGCGAGGGTTTATTCTTCCTGTGGCAATCTTGCCGGCAATTCTTTCTATGTCGCCTACAGCCTTGATGTTGTCACGTAAAACGTATTCAAGTTCCTCATTATGTGTGAAATAGTCAACTATGTCTAATCTCTCGTTGATTTTTTCGATATTGTTGAGAGGCATCACCACCCAGCGACGCATGAGACGGCTTCCTGGCGGCGACACGGTCTTGTCGATGATGTCGAGCAGTGTCTTTGCATTTTCATTTGGAGTGGAGACAAGCTCGAGGCTGTTGATGGTGAAGCGGTCGAGCCATACGTATTTGTCCTCATCGAGGCGCGATATTGACGTGATGTGGTCAGTCTTGTCGTGATTGGTTTCATAAAGGTAATGGATTATTCCTCCGGCTGCAATGATAGCGTCCTGCATGTCCTCGATGCCGAACCCTTTAAGCGTGTTGGTCTGAAAATGCTTTGTGAGTTCCTCGTAGCCAAACTCGTATGTGAACACCCAGTCGTCGAATGTGGTGAGGTATATCTTGTTGCCGAAATATTCCGTAAAGTTCTGCTTCATCTTTTTCTGCACGATGACCTCGTTGGGACGGAAGCTTTGGAGTATCTTGTCGATGTATGGCCTGTCACCCTGTGACGTGAAAAACTCACCTGTGGAAATATCGAGCAGTGCTATGCCGTGTGAGTTGCTGTTGGTGAGATGCACACAGGCAAGGAAATTGTTGGAGTCCTGGTCAAAAGTTTTGTCGTTGTAGGATACTCCGGGCGTCACCAGTTCGGTCACATCGCGTTTGACGATGGTCTTAGTCAGTTTCGGGTCTTCAAGCTGGTCGCATATTGCGACTTTCAAACCTGCCTTTACGAGTTTCGGCAGATAAACATCGAGGGCATGATATGGGAATCCCGCCATTTCCACTGAAGTTGAATTGCCGTTGGATTTGTGCGTGAGTACGATTCCTAATATTTCCGAGGCAGTGACGGCATCATCGCCGTATGTCTCATAAAAGTCGCCAACCCTGAAAAGCAGCATGGCATTCGGATATTTCGCCTTTACCGAGAAATATTGTCTCATCAGCGGGGTGTTCTTTTCGCCT
>CALFIZ010000161.1 GCA_937877575.1 uncultured Marinilabiliales bacterium
GAAAATCTTTGCGGATGTAATATTTGCGGTAATTGCCTGAAGTCACCACCGATTTGTCGGTTATTTCAATAACCTCGTTGAAGTTCTGCGGACTTTCAGTGGAATCGGCAGGCTGCTCAATTCCCACGCGCCACATCTTGCCGGAAGGTTTTTTCCCTTTGGCATAGACTTCACCGCCAATTTCGACCAGATAGCTGTCAATATTTTTCGAATCGAGGAACCTGCATACGACGCCGACTGAATACCCCTGAGCTATTGCATTGAAATTCAATTTCATACCAGGCATGTCGAATCCCACTTTCCCTGTAATGGTATCATAACCCACCTTATCAAATCCGATTATTTCAAGCAGTTTTTTCACTTCCTCATCCTGCTCCTGAGGATTTGACACCTTCGCCATATAGTCCGAATTGCCTGAACCGAATCCCCAGAAATCGAACAGCGGCGCACCTGACACATCAAATGCCCCGCCCGTTTCATGATACATATAATCGGAAAGCTTGAGATTATCCAACAGATATTTATCAGCCACAGCAGCCGTATCGCCTGAGTTGATGCGTGAAACCAACGACTGCGGATTATAGACCGACATTGACATATCAAAGTCATTCAGAATGCTGTCGATTTCGGCTTTATAATCGGCTGCATCAGGAGTGTAATATATTATCGAATAATAAGTTCCCTGGGCACTGCCCCTTAACTCGACACGTTTGAGGCCATGTCCGCAAGAAGTGAAAACAAATGCCATCAGGACAGCCAACGTCAATTGGGTCAATGAATTACGTTTGATACACATTGATTGAAACCGTTAATAAATACTTATTGCAAAAATATACATTTCCCCTGTCTTTGCAAACAGACGAAAAAACAAAAACAATGACGGCAACAAAAAAACAAAAAAAGTGGATTATAAGTAAAAGAAAAAGAGAAAAAAAGATTATTTTTGCAGATAAGAGTTGATATTAGAACTAATTAACATAACAAATAACAAATTAAAACATCATGACAACTCTAAATTGGGTAATGCTTATTGTCGCTATAATAGTTATAGTGGCAGTAATTCTCTATGTCAGAGAGGCCAAAAACGGGCATCCTAAAGGGCTTATTGCAGCTGCATTAAGCAACATGGGAGAGCGTTTCGGCTACTACATCATGAATGCTGTACTGGTACTGTTCATCTGTTCGAAATTTGGTATTCCGGACCATGTGGCAGGCATCATTTACAGTATTTTTTATTTCTCCATCTACGTGTTAAGTCTGCCGGGAGGTATCATTGCCGACCGTCTGCAGAACTACAAGGGCACGATTCAGGCTGGTCTGCTTACAATGGCATCCGGTTACGTCATTCTGTCCATCCCAATCATGGCAACAAGCGGAAACAAGGGATGGATACTTGCTTTAACATGTTTTGCCTTATTTGTAATCGCATTTGGTAACGGACTTTTCAAAGGCAATCTTCAGGCAATTGTGGGACAGCTTTACGACAATTATGAAGCTGAAGCAGCGAAGAAAGGTCCTGAAGCGCTCAAGGCAGCACGGGCAAAACGTGATCCGGGATTTCAGATTTTCTACGTATTCATCAACATAGGCGGTGTTGTGGCACCATTCATCGCACCGGTACTGCGTCAGTGGTGGCTCGGTGTCAAGGGAATGACATACAATGCAGGTCTTCCCGCTCTCTGTCATCAGTTCCTTGACGGCACAATAAACGCCAACCCACAGGCTATGGACAACCTCAACACCCTGATGGCTCAATGCAATCCGGGCGGGATGTCAGACATGGCGACTGCATGTTCAAATTATCTGACCACATTCAACACAGGCGTCCACTTCTCATTTATCGCATCAGTTTGCGCAATGCTCATTTCATTCATCATCTTTGTCAGCACAAAGAAAGTGATGCCTAATCCTGTAAAGAAGACTGCCGCAAAAGAAGATGCAGTTCAATATACAGCAGCTGAAAAAGCAGCTATGGCAAAGGATATCAAACAGCGTATGGCAGGTCTGTACGCAGTTCTCGGCGTTTGCGTGTTCTTCTGGATGTCATTCCACCAGAACGGCGAATCACTGTCATTCTTTGCACGTGACTTCGTCAATTCCGAAGCAATAGCACCGGAAATCTGGCAATGTGTCAATCCGTGTCTTGTCATTCTTCTGACACCGTTAATCATGTGGATATTCGGAACAAAGAGAGGAAGCAAGATTTCAACACCTCGCAAGATAGCCCTCGGCATGGGAATCACAGCTTGTGCATACCTGTTCCTCACCGTCATCAGCCTCATCAAAGGTTATCCTTCAGGAGATTCATTCCGTGCTCTCAGCACTGCAGACCAAACCGCAATGAAGACAGGACCATGGGTGATGCTCGTGGTGTATTTCTTCCTCACAGTTGCAGAATTGTTCATTTCCCCGTTGGGACTTTCATTCGTATCAAAGATTGCCCCAAAGCATATCCAGGGTATTTGCCAAGGACTGTGGCTCAGCGCCACTGCAATAGGCAACCTGCTCATCATGCTCGGACCTATCTTCTACAACAAGTTACCGCACCTGTGGCAATGCTGGGCTGTATTCCTAATCATCTGCGTAGTGGCCATGTTAATCATGTTCGGTATGGTCAAATGGCTCGAAAAGGTTACTAACCAATAAAAACCCAAACACTTGCACTATTGTTCTTACCCCGATTATTTACGTAATCTCTTAGGAGAACGAGTGCAAAAGCTATCTATCAACGCCGGATTTACCTGTCCAAACCGCGACGGTACTTCCGGCGTTGGTGGATGTAGCTTCTGCAGCGGACTGGCTTTCAGTCCCGCCTACTGCAATAACCGGACCCCAATAACCCAACAGATTGATGACGGGATGGAATTCCATAAGAACCGCTCGCACAAAAACAATCCCAACACTAAGTATCTCGCCTACTTTCAAACTTTTTCAAACACCTACCAGTCCGTTGACAACCTGAAAAAAATCTATTCGGAAGCACTTGACCATCCCGGCATAATAGGAATCATCATTGCCACTCGACCCGACTGCATCGACGACGAAAAACTCGACTACATACAGCAACTATCTGAATCTTACTTCGTTAAGATAGAATACGGAATAGAATCAACCTATAATTCAACACTTCAAAAAATAAACAGAGGCCACGACTTTGAAACCACTGTGACAGCCTTTGAAAAAACAGCAAAACATAATATTCATTCGGGCGGACATCTGATATTCGGACTTCCGGGGGAAACGCCTGACATGATGATAGACGAGGCCAAGGCAATTTCCTCACTGCCAATAGAATCCATCAAGCTTCACCAACTGCAGATAATGCGCGGAACCGGCCTGGCTGACGAATACAAATCAAATCCCGATATTGTCCACCTGTTCAGCCTTGACGATTATATCGACACGATAACCGGGTTCATAGAACGGCTCCGACCCGACATAGCCATAGAGCGTATCGCCAGCGAAGTGCCGCAAAGGTTTCTCGCCGTTCCATCGCAATGGGGATTCGTAAAATACGAAACCGTTCTGCAAAAATTCGAAAAACACCTTGCCGACACAGGCTCTTTCCAAGGAAAACTCTTCAACTGACCTGCCATGAAATACACCACCTTATTCTTTGACTTAGACAACACGATATGGAACTTCAGCGAAAGTTCCGAACTTACAATCGCTGACATATATAACATTTACAACATCAAAGAATTATGCGGCTGCGCCTACCAACGGTTTCATGACGTTTACGAGAAAAACAACACGCTGGCATGGAACAGATTCGAACTGGGACTGACATCCATTTCAGAACTGAAGATTTCACGTTTCAAAAACACTTTCCACGAACTTGGCCTCGAAATCAATGATGAGAAAAGTCTTGAAATCAACGACCGGTACCTTGACATTCTGCCGACCAAGGCCATAACTTTCCCCGAAACACGCGAAGTGCTCGACAAACTGAAAGGCCGCTTCAAAATGCACATCCTGTCGAACGGATTTCAGAAAACACAAATCAAAAAACTCAAATTATCAGGACTTTACGATTATTTCGACAAGATAATA
>CALFIZ010000162.1 GCA_937877575.1 uncultured Marinilabiliales bacterium
GTATATTTTGCAACCGTCAACCGGAGCAGCAATTCCGACCATGATTTTGTCGGTGAATATAGCTGATTCATTGGCAAAATAAGGTACAGGATTAATTAAATGGTCTGAAATCAAATTCTTCGGGCGGTCTTCCTCAGCATATCCGAATGACTTGTTAGGTACATCCGACATGTGAAACACCAAGTTGCCGCCATTTGCGATATCACCGTATGTGATGTACGATTTTGTGTATTCATAACCGTTCAGTTCCACCCTGTCAACGTAAATATTCTTTTCCGACTGATTTTCAACAGACACGGTAAAATGAGAGCCGTTCTCAAGAGAGATGTCAGCTTTCTTCACATAAGGTGAACCGAGAATGAATTTGTTGTCACCAGGACATACAGGATAGAAGCCGAGAGAGCTGAACACATACCAAGCCGACATCTGACCGCAGTCATCATTACCACAGAGACCGTCAGGAGTATTTTTAAATAACTCGCTCATAATCTGGCGAACTATTTTCTGAGTCTTGTAAGGTTGACCGGCATAATTGAAAAGATATGCGACGTGATGACTCGGCTCATTGCCCTGCGCATATTGTCCTATGACACCGGAAATGTCAACCTGGTCTCTACCGGTCATTGATGAAGATTCAGTAAAGAGCCTGTCTAATTTGGCTGCAAACGCCTCAGCACTGCCGTACATGTTCATCAAGGATGTGACATCCTGTTGCACGTGGAAATTGTACTGCCAGCAGTTTGCCTCGGTATAGTTGAAATTAACCTCTGTCGGATCGAAAGGCACAAACCACATGTTATTGGCTTTAGCGCGATGAAATCCAGTTGTCGGGTCAAAAAGATTCTTATAGCTCTGGGCGCGTCTGATGAATCTTTCGTACTTTTCATTATCGCCCATCTGATAAGCCATCTGAGCGATACACCAGTCATCATACGCATATTCCAAAGTCTTGGAAACCGACTCATGTTCTATTTCAGAAGGGATAAAGCCATATTCCTTATATGCCTTAAGCCCAAAATAATCCAAGTCAGCAGAGTGTACCATTGCATTGAGAGCCAGTTGTTTGTCATAGTTCAGGATACCTTTTGCAAACGCATCATAGATAACCGGAATGGCATGGTTGCCTATCATGCAATTGGTTTCATTTGCTGCAAGCTCCCATACCGGAAGACGACCCCCCTGCTGATATTGGAGAAGCATGGTATTGACAAAGTCATTGGTGCGTTTCCGGTCAATAATTGAAAGCAATGGGTGAAGGGCACGATATGTATCCCATAATGAAAATACGGTATAATAATCATGGTCGGCATGATGTGTCTTAAAATCCCTTCCCCTGTATTCTCCGTTGACATCGGAATACAGGTTAGGTGCAATCATCGAATGGTAGAGCGCAGTATAGAAAACAACCTTGTCATCATCATTCATCGACTCTACCTTAATCTTGCCGAGTTCATTGTTCCAAAGTTTTCTCGTATAGCTGCGGGCTTCTTCGAAGGAAGGTGCGTTCTCGATGTTTTTTCGGGCATTTTCAATGCTATTGGCAGAAATACCAACGGTAACATACAAAGGTTTGTTAAGCCCCTCAAATGAGACATATCCCTTGACGTTTTCACCTTCCACGGTTGTTGCAGCGACTATTGAGTCGTTGAATATCAGACTGCCGGAGGTAAAAGGTTCGGAAAAACGTGCCACGAAGAAAAGTTCCTCATCGCGAGCCCAATATCTCGAACGTCTTTCACCCACTATTTCATTATCACTGACGATTGACAATGAAGAATTTATGACATTATCCTGATGAGTAAGGTCAATAATCACATTACCTCCTCCTTTTGGATACGTATATTTGTGAAAAGCAGCTCTTTCTGTGGCAGTCAGTTCAGCCTTGATGTTGTAATCGTCAAGGATTACAGAATAATAGCCGGCTTCCGCATGTTCATTGTCATGACTGAAACGGGAGACATAACTATTCTGGGTTCCATTGGAGATATCATTGGAGTAGCATATTTCGCCAACAGTAGGCATAAACAGGATATCGCACAGGTCAAAGCAGCCGGTTCCATTAAGATGGGTATGAGTGAAACCATATATGACATTGTCGGAATAATGATAGCCTGAACATCCATCCCAAGTCATACCTATACGCGAATCAGGGCTAAGTTGTATCATACCGAAAGGAGCAGTTGCCCCCGGGAATGTATGTCCATGGAAATCAGTTCCAATCATGGGATTTACATATCCGGCATAATCAGAACTCTTCTTGCCGCAGGATACCAATGCCACAGCAATTGTCAATAATATTAAAAACTTTTTCATGATTAAAAAAAAAAGCACCCTTTCGGGTGCTTTTTGATAGTTAATATGTTAAACTATTTGATAACAACACGTTGTACAACCGTATTACCGTTGTTTCTCAGTCTTACGAAGTAAATACCGGAAGTTGCGGATGGAATAGTTATTTCAGTAACATTAGCACTGTCAGTTGTCTTATAAACGAGTTGACCGACATAATTGTAAACTTCAACGTCATATTCACCCTCAGTATTTACAGTAGCGAGTTTGAAAGTACCTTCATTAGGATTTGGATATACAGTCATATCGACTTCAGTACCATCAAGTCCATCAGGTGAGAAGTAGCCGGAACGTAATATTTCAAGTTCAACTTCATCTGAGCCACAACTGTTGGATGCAATTACTGAAATCAAAGCATCACCTTCAAATGAAGGAGCCCAAGTTATAACCAATGAGTTCTCTTCAGCTGCAAGAGTACCTGCTGATGCCGGTAATATAGTCCAATTGTAAGAATCAACCTTGAAGTCAACATCAACATAATATCTTGTTCTTTCCATTAACATTGAAACTAAAGCAGGACCTTGGATTTCAGTAAGTTCAGGTGTATTGTTGAGTAAAACGTCTAATCTATAGTTTTTAACTTTACCTTCGCATACACGGATAGCTGCATTAACCTGAGCATATCCTACATAATCATCAGCCCAAACAACTGTTGCCACATTATCAACAAATGTCAATGTGCCTGCATCTCTTGGTGTTAATCTCCAATCATATTCCATATTAGGTGACACTTCTGTAGTTTCAAGTATATATGTGCTTTCTGTTGCATCACATACAAATTCATCACCTGTGATTAGACCTGTTAAATCAGGCATTCCAACGCAAGTGATTGTGATGTAATCGTATGCAAAGAGTTCACATGGAGCATCAGAATAACCCACCATTGCAATTACAACATCACCGTCATAACTGAGAGATGGATAGAAAACAGGATTTACGTCAGATGGATTGCTTATATTTCCTTCACCGGAAATAATAGTCCAATTAACCCAGTCACAATTTTCAGCTGTTGCTTCTGAAAGCGGATATTGAGCAAGTCTGCGGCAAATCATGAAATCTTCACCTGCATAGACAACTGGAGCGCCCTTAACAGTAAGTGTTACAATATTACTTATGAATGATTCTCCGCAAGCATTGGTAACTATCAGATTATAAATACCGGCTTCAGCAGGTTGATATGTAGCGTCATTTGCACCATCAATCGGGAAATTGTTGTGATACCACTGGTAAGTTGCAGGAGCCTCACTGACTATTGAAGTAAGGGGTTCAAACTCACCGTCTTCACATATTGCCTGATTATCGGCAATTGATACTTCTATATCATAATTGTTCCATAAAATTGTAACAGCAACTGTATCTCTCTGATTAGGACAGTTAGGGATATAAACGACTACTCTGTAATATGATACAGTACCTGTTGCTGCAGCTGTATATTCAGCTGTTGTTGCACCATAGATTGAGTACCATTCGTTTTCACCTTCACCACGAACCTGCCATTTGTATGCAGCATAATTCAAAGCGGTAAATTCGTTTTCAATCTCAGCCTTGAGATAATAGGAGTCCTCGCAAGTTGCAACAATCTGATTTGAAACATCTTCACCAGTTTCATTGACAATTTGCAGACCGGTAATTTCACCTGGAACGTCAACGACTACAGCATCTTCTGCCGGGTCACATCCGAACTCATCACTTACTGACACCGAGAAATTAAGTTGTCCGTAAACACCTGATGCAACTTCATAGGTGTAATAGTTATTTGCACCTGTGTAAAGAACTGTTGCATCCAAATAGAATGTGTAAGTATATGCACCGTGACCACCCTGTGCTGTAGCAAGGAGATCGATGTCACTGCCGTTACATACAATCTCAGGATCTGCTGTCAAATCTACTGTCAGCAGCTGATACCATTCGATTGTTACGATATTAGTTTCGAAATTATAATTAGGACAATCTGCATCACCGACAACAGCCTTATAAGAATAAACCAAGTTTTCCGTTGAGTTTGGTGTTGCTGGCTGATAGAAATTATCTGTTGTAACTGCTTCTTCAGTCCAATCTGCGTCAGCGGCTTCTTTATACATCCAAGTATAGATATAATTACCGGAACCGCCTGTTGTACCGTTTACAGTAAGTACATCGGCTGTTTCACCTGAACAGAGATATTGTTCAGCAGGAGTGATGACTGCATCTGCTATAGCATCGTAAATAACAACTGTAGCAGTAGCCTGTGATTCGCAAACACTTGAATTAACAGTGAAAGTGAATGTTGTGGTTTCGTTTACAACTGCAGTAGCAATCAATTGATCAGCATTTGTAATTACACATTCAGGATCAGCTGTCCACAAGTATGTGTATGCGAGTTCATCACCACCGGAGACAGTAGCTGTAAGAGTAACTTCATCACCTGCGCAAGTAGGTGTCGGGGTAACTGATACTGTGACATCCATAGGCTTGATGAATATATAATTCAATGTGTCATTGCTTGCATATTCATTTTCACCCTTTGTGATATAACCGCTTATTGTAAGTGGAGTATTGTATGCAACCTCATCAATAGTCAACGGATTGCCTGTATAGTAGGAAATATCATCACCTTTAACAACTTTCCAGTTATATGTGATATCATCGTAAGTATAATACAGAGGAACCATTGTGAATGTCAGAGGGAGATATCCGTCTGTACCGCAATAGACGCCTTCCGGAGTGGAAGCCACTATGTTGGATTCGATATAATCATCAGCATGGATATCTGTAACCTTTGACAGGCCATTTGATGTGAAGAATCCGTCGATGGTTACCTGCATACCGATTGTCTCACCTATGCTATAAGTTACGGAAGCACGTCTTGTTGAATCTTCCTGATATGAATAAACGAACCACTGGAATGTTTCACCGTCAGCGAAACCATCCTTTACATCAGGGGTATATTCGACATTGTCGCTATATACAACGATTGTATTGTTGATGCCTATCCAGCTGATATAACCGCCGCATCTTGGAACTCCATCAAAGTCATTATAGAATATACCGACATAATTACCATAATTAAGAGGCTCACCGTTTACAAGGATTTCAGCATCGTTAGGAATAATTGTAACATGACCTAAATTACCGTGAAGAGGATCTATATCCCATGGTACAGGAATGTATGTTCCAACAAAATTCTTTTCAATGTTATCAATAGGCATCAATGCAGTTGTATATGTAAGAGGGTCGAATGCATAACACTCGTAAGCTGGAATTATGGTTTTTGATTCAGTTGCACCATAAACTATAAAGTTTTCAACATAATATGCACCTGTTGCATCTGTAGTAGCAAGAATTTCATGAGTATCACTGTATATCAGTACTCCTGAAAGCGGATCACCGTTCGTATTTGTGACAACACCATAAATGTCAAGCATCAGATTATCATCCTGAATCGACAATGATTTGAGTTCGGTGACAGTGTTAGCATGGAATACGAAATCTTCGTTATATGTGATAGGCATACCATAGAACACTGATTCTTCCTCCGGATATGATTCAGCATCACCGTATTCACCCAAAGAAGTGGCTTCAAACTGATTGGAATAGATTGCAAAATAGATTTGCTGACCATCATTGAAACCAGGAACGTATGCATCTCTACCGTAAGCAAACAAGCTGAACATCGGTTCTTCTCTGAACCACTGGGCAGCACCTGCACATTTGTAATCTGTACCATCGAAGTAAAATACGCCAATCCAGTCACCATTATTAAGGTCTATGCCATTAAGCTTAGGTTCAAATCTGTGGATTTCTGAATCATAAGGATATGTATAGAATCCGAATAGATTCTGCATCTGGCTTGAAATCTCAAATTCCCAAGGGCAATGTTGTAAAATACCTGTAAAGTCGGCTGTAACATCCTCGGTATTGGTGATTAAGATCTTATATGAATAAGGGTCGAAATAATAACCTTCCTTTTTAGGAAGGACTCTTCCATTGAAAGGATAATCCTGAACAACATATTCATAATAGCCGTTAGCATCTGTATAGACATTGGAAATCAACTCACTGCCCTTATAAATTCTAACTGTGGTATTAGCCATTGGAATGCCACCTTCATCAGTAATTATACCACTGATGGTATATAAATCTGAATGAGCTATGAAGTTGAGAGTTTTATTTTCCGTAAGTGTCAAATATGTAGCAGATTCAGGCTCAAATGAGTAATTATTCTTATAAGGGGTTATTGTAACACCCGTAGTGCCGGAAATAAAGGAAAGAAGATATTCACCTGCTACATCTGTAGAAGTAAGTGAACAATTTGCAGCTATTAATACGACGTCAGCAACCGGATCTCCGCCCTCATATCCCATTGTCACAGTACCTGAAACAGTTACGACCTCGGCTTCAGCTTCCATGGTGGTGATAACCGATGTACCGTTATATACGAACAGACCATTATCGGAATTTGGGAAAGGATGGTCAGGATCGGTAATAATAGAACCTGAAGTCTGATAAGCGACATTACTTGCAGGAACATAATATTCAGCAGCTGCACCGGTAATGTTTGAACAAATGACATAAGTCAACTCATGTCCGATAGTTGAACCATCGTCATTACCAAAAGCTGTGATATAAAAGTTATCGTCAATATTGCCGTTGAACTGTTTAGCACCTAAACATTGATCTCCATCGAAAACACCAATCCAATCACCGAGATTAATGGATATTCCTCCAATAGTAGGCCAGAAATCAATGTTAGATGGAATGAAACCGCCATAAATAATGTGCATCTGTGGTGTCGGGGTGTATTCCCAAGGACATGTGAAAGAAGCACCGGCAAAGTTTATTCCAGCCTCATCAGCATATACTGGACTTACAGTTTGAGGGACAAAGCTATACTCTGGATAATAAACAGTTATGATACCTGCACAGCCTTCCTGCACAGTAAAATCATACGAACCGTCAGCATCAGTAGTAGTAGTCAATGCTACTGCTGAGTTAAGTCTATAAAAACTCACAATAGCATCCTCGACTGGACTGTTAGACCCGGTAGTAACATAACCTGAAATCTCAAAAGATGCAGGCCTGTCACTCTGCGCCTTGATTGCTGTCGGCAATAGGCACACAAGACTAAGAATTAATAAAAATTTCTTCATAATTTTAATTTTATTGATTATTACTTTTTTATATCATATTTATTTAAATATCAATACATTACAACACAACAACCTGCTATTTTTCATAACCAGTTATCGCATTATATTTTACCTTGCAAATATAACTAAAATAATCCAATCTATCTTAGATTTAGAATTTTTTTTTAACAGACTTTTTAACCTAAATGAAGAAATTTTTTCAACAAATTATTCACAAAAAAAGAGCCTCTTTTGCGGCTGCAAAAGAGGCTCTTTTTATTGGATAAAACTGTT
>CALFIZ010000163.1 GCA_937877575.1 uncultured Marinilabiliales bacterium
ACTATCCTCCACTTCATTTCTTTTCTGTCTCCAAAAGTACCCATGCCTCCAAAAAAATAATTATCAAATACATAGAAACAAAAACTATGGCAAGTGACTTGACAACACTTCTGTCAACACAATATTTCATCATTATCCAAAAGAAAATGATGCTTAACACAAGCAATATGCCTTTTAAAACAGAATACAATAACGTTGAGACCGTTCCCTTCCTCTTTTTTGAAGAAAACAAGATTATGCAGAAAGCAGTTATGACAGCCATATAATACACAATAACAATTGGATATGAGCTGAAAAAGAACTGCGGCAGAGCATATTTAAGTATGAAATAACCTATCATCCCTGAAACGAGTGTTATCACATTACTTATAATCAACATCTTCTTCATGATTCGGAAAGATTTAAGGATGAACCTCCACACAGATAACTATAACATTGTCACATATATCAATAAAACCGCCTTCAATTTCAAGCGTGTCAACGACTCCTTCATGCGCATATTTCACAGTACCCTTGTCAAGCACAGAGATAGTAGGCGCATAATCATTGAGAATCACAAAGTTACGACCATTAGTACCTGGGACCCCAACTGAGCTTACTTCTCCAGCAAAATGAGTTTTTTCCGGTGAAACCAATTTTAGAATCATGACCTGTTACTTTACTTGGCTAAGCAGTTTCTTACCCTTTTCTATAGCATCTTCAAGAGTTCCCACATTGAGGAAAGCCATTTCGGGATATTCATCAACCTCTCCGTCAAGGATTCTCCTGAAACCGGAAACGGTATCTTTTATATCAACCATAACGCCCGGGACACCTGTAAACTTCTCGGCAACGTGGAATGGCTGTGACAAAAATCGCTGAACCTTACGTGCACGGCTGACAGTCAGTTTGTCCTCATCCGACAATTCCTCCATACCGAGGATGGAGATGACATCCTGAAGTTCCTTGTTCTTCTGAAGTATCTGTATAACGCGCTGAGCGGTGTTGTAATGTTCCTCACCGACTATTGACGGATCAAGAATCCTCGATGACGACTCAAGAGGGTCAACGGCAGGATATATGCCCATTTCAGTGATTTTTCTGCTCAAGACGGTTGTTGCGTCAAGGTGGGCGAAAGTCGTTGAAGGTGCAGGGTCAGTCAAATCGTCGGCAGGCACATAGACAGCCTGTACTGAAGTGATGGAGCCATGTTTGGTTGAAGCGATACGCTCCTGCATTGCACCCATTTCGGTCGCAAGTGTCGGCTGATAGCCGACAGCTGACGGCATTCTGCCCAAAAGTGCTGAAACTTCTGAGCCTGCCTGCGTGAAACGGAAGATGTTGTCGATGAAGAACAGGATATCGTGTCCGCCGCCTTCAGCATCCCTGAAGGATTCGGCGACAGACAATCCTGAAAGTGCCACCGAAGAACGCGCTCCGGGCGGTTCATTCATCTGCCCGAAAACCAAACTCGCCTGAGATTTCTGAAGTTCGTTGTAATCGACCTTCGACAAATCCCAGTTGCCTTCCTCCATGCTCTTCAGAAATTCGTCACCGTATCTTATGACACCTGACTCAATCATTTCACGAAGCAAATCATTACCCTCACGGGTACGCTCGCCTACCCCGGCAAAGACAGAGAAGCCATTGTGCCCTTTTGCGATGTTGTTGATTAACTCCATGATAATCACAGTCTTACCGACACCCGCTCCGCCGAACAGTCCGATTTTACCGCCTTTACTGTATGGTTCAAGAAGGTCAATAACCTTGATACCTGTATATAACACCTCTTCAACTGTCTTCAAATCCTCAAATTTGGGAGCCTCACGATGAATTGAATACACATGCTCGTGTGACAAAGGTTTCAAACCATCAATGGCCTCTCCGGTCACATTCATTAGTCTCCCCTTTATCTGATCGCCAATAGGAACAGAAATCGTTTCACCGTATGACACGACCTTCATCCCGCGTCTCAAACCGTCTGTCGAATCCATAGCAACTGTACGAACAGTATCTTCCCCTATATGTTGCTGAATTTCAACAATTAACTTTTTCCCATTGTCCCGTTCTATCTCCAATGCCTCATGAATTTTTGGTAAAAAGGTTTTGTCACCTTTCAAGTCAAATGAGACATCCACAACAGGACCGATTATCTGACTAATGCTGCCAATCTTTTCCGACATATCTCTCTATTTTTTTCTGAAACGACAAAAATAACATTTTATTTTGTTAATTGTTACTCTTATGGAGATAAAAATTTTCATTGAAGATAAATAAGTAAAAATGGTTATTTTTGCCTTTTGATTATGAGAATATTTTTAAACTTACAATACGACGGCACCAATTATCATGGTTGGCAGAAACAGCCCAACGGCATCACCGTGCAGGAGGTTATTGAAAAAGCACTTTCAACGCTTTACAGATTTCAAATCGACACAACAGGTTGCGGCAGGACCGATACAGGAGTCCATTCACACGATTTCTATCTTCACTACGATGTTGAAGAAGACAGTATTCCTGCGGATGAACTGATATACCATTTGAACGCCATCCTTCCAGAAGACATCAAAATCATAAGGAAACTGCGTCCTGTCAATGATGAAATCAATGCTCGCTTTGATGCCGTCAGCAGGACATACCGCTATATTATTTCCACAGAAAAAGCACCGTTCCTGACAAAATATTCATACCGGTATCATTATTCTCTTGACATCAACCTGATGAATCAAGCCGCCGAAATACTTAAGGAATACATTGATTTCAAGTGTTTCTCCAAAACAGGCACGCAGGTTTTCACCAACAACTGCAGGATTTACGATGCACTTTGGGAGCAGAAAGGCCACCTGTTATATTTTTATATCACCGCAGACAGATTTTTACGCAACATGGTCCGCTCCATTGTAGGCACAATGCTTATGGTCGGTAACAGCAAGATTACGCTGCAACAGTTTCGGGAAATCATTGAATCCAAAGACAGGCGCAATGCCGGCGAATCCGTACCGGCGCAGGGACTTAGCCTTATCCATGTGGAATATGGCGATAAGCTCATATCATAAAAAAACCGGTAATCCAATTTGGGAACTACCGGTTTTAATATCAGTCAATGCGGACTGTCATCCG
>CALFIZ010000164.1 GCA_937877575.1 uncultured Marinilabiliales bacterium
GGTGGCTATGACCGGCGACGGCGTTAACGACATTCTCGCGCTGAAGGACGCCGACTGCTCCATAGCTATGGCCTCCGGTAGCGACGCGGCGGTTCAGGCGGCGCAGCTGGTGCTGCTGGACTCCGACTTCGCCCATATGACCGAGGTGGTTATGGAGGGCCGCCAGGTGGTAAACAACATGGAGCGCTCCGGCAGCCTGTTCCTTGTAATTGTCAGCAACAAAGAAACCGCCATTTTCGGAACTGTTGTATTTCCACCCTGTCGATGAGGAATATCCGTTTTTAGAAGAGCCCTTTCGCGTTGAGCATCCTGCAATAATCAAAGTACATAAAACCAAGCACAGAACAGAGATGACTGTTTTTTTCATTTTATTCATTTTTATTAATTTTTTTCTTGTCAAACTATAATATTTTTTATAAAACTCAAAATTACCTTATTTTATTGTGCATTCACCATCTTTTTCTATTCCGGTAGCCGTTGTCATAGCCGCCGAAACAATATACGACGGAAATTTCATGGGCTCCGTGAGTCTTCACGCCTACTCCTCCGAACACGATATCGTATGAATACCGCAAATCCACATCCATCATTGTTATTCCACCTATAAGTGTCAGAGAATGAATATTTTTCATCATTTCACCGGTTAAATTGGCATTATAACCCACTCCGGCTTCAATAATCTGATACTTCACCACGGCACCCACATTCAGAAGGCTGTAACCATTCTGGCTTATAAACGCCGCCGACGGTGAAACAACAAAATCATCAGAACCCGGATGGAAATCGGCTCCGGCTGAAACGACATACCTCACAGGGTTGTCGGCCTGAAGAGTGACGTGATCGGCACTCACTCCAACGTAAAAGACATCTTCCATGCAGAAACTGAATCCCACTGAAAAGTCAGCCTTTACGATGGTGGAGTCAGCCAGCGCCTCATGATTATCATCACTCCAATGGTCAGGCAACGTCGCACTGCTGCCTGAAAACCGGTTGATATTCAGTCCCCCGCCAATTCCGGCTCTCACGAAAAGCGCATCCGCAACTTGCAGGTTATATGCATAATAGAGCTTCATATCGTAGTAATTCTGAATCTTACTCGGCCAATATGCCATAACCTGAACTCCCACCCCGCTCTTCGCTGCCTCCAGATTCTGATCAAAGCTTAAATTCATTGTCTGCAGACCTCCCATATAAGGCCACTGATTCCGATAATTCAAAGCCAAACGTGAACTTCCACAATTTCCTGCAAGAGAAGGGTTAAGGTACATCTGACAAGAATGAAGCTGCGAAAAGCAAACATCCTGTGCACCCACCATCCGCGAGAAAACCATTAAAGTCACCACCATGACTATCTTCTTCATTGACATAAATTTCGCCTTGCAAAAATACAATTATTCCTACAATAAAACATCTTGTTTAACGTTATTTTTTTACTTATTATTGCACCAAATTTCAACAGATGGACAAAAAAATACTACCCTCAATCATATTTTTGATTTTCAGCAATTTATGCTTTAGTCAAATTCCACTGCACAATTCTGTTCTTGCTTCAGGAGACTGGTATAAGCTCTATATTCAGGAGGATGGTTTTTACAAAATAACTTATCAGGAATTGAACAATCTCGGCATAAATGTCAGTTCCATTGACCCAAAAACACTGAAAATATATGGCAACGGTGGCAGAATGCTACCGGAAAACACTTCCGGTGAAAGATATGACGACCTGCATGAAGTCCCGATAACCGTTTATGGCGAAGAGGACGGTTCTTTCGACCCTGGCGACTACATACTGTTTTACGGGGACGGTCCCGACAAATGGCAATGGAGTGAAAAGCGCGAAATGTACCTGTTTCAGCGCAACATCTATTCAAGAAACTCCGGCTATTTTCTGACATACGGCGGAAAACAGGGACGCAGAATGTCATATAAAGATAACAAAAACGTCTCCGCCGAACAAATAATCACAAGTTATGTTGATTATCAGGCAATTGAGCCGTCAACAGTACATTTGACCAAATCAGGAAGACGCTGGTTCGGTGACCGATATGAGTCCACCACAAAATACGACTATACTTTTTCATTCCCCGAATTGTTATCAGATGAGAATATCATGTTCGCATACGCCGTGGCGGCAAGGGCAACCGCCGCCTCTTACTTCACAATAACCACTGACAATTTCACCAAAACACACTCATTCAGGTCTGTCGGCACTTCGCTGAGCTCCGCATACGCTTTTGAAACGGACACTTTCGACTCATTTGAACCTGAATCGTCCAATATCACCGTTAATATCAGCTACACCCGTCCAAACAACGGAGCCATAGGATGGATGCGCTACATCTATCTCAACGCATTCTGCCAGCTGAAATTCAGTTCAGGCACACTGTTCTTCCGCTATCCTACCGCACGGATCGGCTCACAGAATTGCGAATTCCGCATCCAGACAGGCATCAACAACGTCATGATAGCCGACATAACCGACCCTGCCGAACCGATGCTTGTCAATTACACCTACAGCGGTTCAACATTATCGTTCACAGACATTCTTGATGAGGAAAAAGAATATGTATGCTTCGACGGAACCGACTTGAAATCAGTCACTTTTGAAGGCAAAACAGCCAACCAGAACATCCATGGGATGAGTGTTCCTGAAATGGTCATAGTCTATCATGAGAACTTCTACGATGCAGCCCAACTGTTGCACAATTTTCACACCGAACAAGGACTTAAAACATATCTTATTAACATTCAAGACATTTACAATGAGTTTTCATCAGGTGTACAGGATATATGTGCCATAAGGGACATGATGCGCTACTGGTATAAAAATGCCGAATGGGATTTGTGCCCCAAATACCTTCTTTTAGTCGGTGACGCCTCATACGACCCTCTTGACAGACTGACCAACAACACAAATTATATCCCAATCTTCCAGTCCGAAGAGACACTGTTGCCAAGTTATTCTTACAATTCCGATGATTTCTACGGTTTTCTCAGCGATGGTGAAGGCAATTTTGAAAGTGGGGACCTGCTCGACATTTCAGTAGGCAGACTGCCGGTACAGACAGCAAAATCGGCACTTGAAGTCGTAAACAAGATTCTCCATTATGCCGACAACTCAGCGGAACAAAAAGGTGATTGGCGCAACATAGTCACCTTAGTATGCGATGATGCTGACAACACCGGTGCAGGTTATGAGACACGTCACTTGGACGCAGCGGAAAAATATGCCTCTATAATCGAAGACAAACATAAAGCATTTAAAGTCAACAAGATATATTCCGGAGCATATCCACAGGTCACAGCTGCCGGCGGACAGCGCTACCCCGAAGTCAACGATGCAATCAATGCAAGAATGGAACAGGGGACTTTAGTCTTCGGCTATAACGGCCACGGCGGCGAACTCTGTCTTGCACTCGAACAGATTGTCTCTATCGCCGACATCAACAGCTGGTCGAATTACGACAGGCTTGCATTCGTGGTTACTGCCACTTGCGAGTTTTCACGTTTCGATGACCCTGCAAGAACTTCCGCAGGCGAACTGGTACTGCTTAACCCTAAAGGCGGGGCCTTCAGTATGCTGACCACATCACGACTTACCGATGCATCCACCAACTACTACTTCTGCAGCATCCTTTACGAAAACATGTTCAAGAAGAAATCCGACGGCTCCTACCCCACTGTCGGTGAATTCGTGATGGAATCCAAAAACACCTATATCCTCAACGGACATTCATTTCTTAACATAACGCCATACGCCATCCTCGGCGACCCGGCAATACCGATCAATTACCCGAAATATAATTCAGTGGAAATCAATAAAATAAATATTGACGGACTGGATACCGACACCATTAAGGCTTTGTCTCTCATAGAAATAGAAGGACAAGTTAATGGTGATGACGGCAACATCCTTTCCGGCTTCAACGGCATGATTTACCCTGAATTCAGAGACAAACAGATATCGACAAGCACCTTGGGTAATGACGGTGCACCGATACAATATTTCTCTATCGACAAGAGCATTCTCTATAAAGGTAAAGTTGCAGTCAAAAACGGTAAATTCAAAGTCTCATTCATCACACCGAAAGACATAGCCTACAACTTCGGAAAAGGCAAGGCTAACTTCTATTTCACTGACGATGACATCGACGGAAACGGCTATTTTGACAATTACATAGTGGGCGGCAGCAGTGACTCATTCATCGAAGATAACGACGGGCCGCAAATAAGCATGTATATCAACGATGCTTCATTCAAAGACGGTGACATGACCAATGAAAACCCGACCATTTATGCCACTATCTATAACAAATCAGGCATCAACAGATCGGAAGAGCGTCGTGTAGGGAAAGAGTGTAGATCTCGGTGGTCG
>CALFIZ010000165.1 GCA_937877575.1 uncultured Marinilabiliales bacterium
TTATGGGCTATCGCCACGCTGATTTATGCAGTCGGTGTCAAAATTGCCGGTGTAAATTTCTGGCCGGTTCTTCTCCTTACTTTTTTGATTAGTTGCATCTGAATTATCACTTATTAAAAATGTATTATTGTACGATAAAACAACCGATATACTGATTGAAGGAAATAAGATTAAAACCATTGCACCCAATATCAACGCTGTTGCTGACAAAGTCATAGACGGTACTGAAAAAGCCGCCGTTCCCGGATTCGTCAATTGCCACACCCACGCTGCAATGACTGTATTCAGAGGTTTTGGCGATGATATGGAACTTGAGCCGTGGCTGTCGGACAAGATTTGGCCTTACGAAGCCAAACTGACCAACGAAATTGTCTATCATGCCATGAAGCTTGCCTGTCTTGAGATGATAAAGACCGGCACCACTTGTTTCAACGATATGTATTGGAATCTCTCTGCCGGCAGGGAAGCCGCAGAGGAAATGGGTATCCGCTCCGTACAGGGCAAGGTCATCCTCGATTCCGACCACACAAAGACTTTCGGTGAAACAGTTCATGAAGTGGAAAATGCATTCAGCAAATATCAGGATACGGAATTGACAACTTTCGCACTTGCACCTCATGCTGTTTATACCGTTTCAACACGTGTCCTCGAATGGGTGAGGGATTTTTCCAAGGCCAACGACCTGCTCGTTCACATGCATTTGGCTGAAACCCCGCTTGAATGTGACAATTGCAAGAAACAATACGGTGATACACCGGTGAGATATCTCAACAGAATCGGATTTCTGTCACCTCGTGTCATCATAGCCCATTGCCTGTGGCTTGACGATGAGGAGATTCAAATGCTCGCCGACAATGATGTCAAGATTGTCCATAACCCGAATTCCAATCTGAAACTTGCATCCGGATATCATTTCAAATATCATGAGATGAAGGACAAAGGGCTCACCGTGGGCTTGGGGACCGATGGCGTAAGTTCCTCGAACAACCTTGATATGACCGAGACCATGAAGGTCGCATCTTTCATCGGAAAGGCTTGGCGCGACGACCCCACCGCCTGCAGCGCCGTCGATATGTTTAAGTGCGCAACTCATAACGGCGGCATAATACTGAACAAGCAGCTTGGTGACATCAGGGAAGGTTATCTCGCTGATATTGTGCTGTTTGATTTGCACACCCCTGCATTCACACCTAACTACAACCTTATTTCCAACATTGTTTATTCGGGCAATGGCAATGATGTCGATACTGTGATTTGCAACGGCAAGGTGCTCATGGAAAACAGAAAGGTCGAAAATGAGGATGAGATTCTGAAAAACGGAAATATTTATGCTCATAAATTAGTGGATAATGCCGCTGCTGAATAAGAGGATATTATTTTTTTTTGTTTTATTGGCACCCATGACGTTATGGTCACAGGACTATAAGGTCTTCCGTGGAATACTGAAGGATTCCGAAACCGGATATCCGATAAGGGATGTTCATGCCTACAGCACGTCACATCATGCCGATGTCTCGGATTTCAATGGCTATTTTGAACTATATGTATCTGATAATGATACAATTCACCTGTCGTCGGTAAATTATGGCAAAAGTGACATTTATGTGGCTTCATGCGGACAGTATTACGATAATGTCCTCGTATTTGAACTGAAACCTGTCGTGTATGTTCTCCATGAAGTCGTGATCCCTCTTACCCAATCTGTTGTGATTCTTCCTGTGGAGAAGAAGGAAAAGATTGATGTCAAAGGTGTTGAAAAGGGTACGCAGGAACCTCCGAAACTGAAGCTCGATGACAATGTTGACCTCGTATGGAAACGTGAAACATACAAGCAGGGGCTCGACTATTTCGGAATGGGCATTACCATCAAAGGCTTTATCAGCGGTCTTTTCAATTCCAATGAAAACAAGTCCGAAAAGAAAATCGAAGAACTTGAGAAAATTGAAAAGGGTACCGAGACCTTTTATAACTACATCCGTTCCGCTGACTTCAAAAACATCATGATTAATGATTATGGACTGACAGAGGACGAATACGTTGATTTTGTCAACTATTTCCAGAAAAATGCCGGAAATATCAGAAAATCAGCCAATGAATATGATATTCTGAAATCTGCTGCGGAAAAGGTGTCTTCTTTTAAAAACAAACATTAAAAACATATGGTCTTTATGAAATACAAATTATCGTTCCTGTTATTTTTCTTATTATCCGTTGCGGTTTCAGCACGGACTATTGAAGTGTCGGAGGAGCAATCGGGCATTTGGGATGCGGATACTGTCTTAGTGGTCGATGACGTCACTGTGCCTAAAGGTATGTCGCTGACTATAACTGAAGGGGTCAAGGTGATTTTCGACGGTTATTTCAAGATAATTGTAAACGGCGATTTGTCGGCTGCAGGAACTGAGTATGAACACATTGTCTTTACGGTGACAGACACTACCGGCTTTCATGACATACATAGTTTCGTCGGCGGATGGGCAGGTGTCACATTTTCGGATTGTACCGGGCCTGTTGTGCTCGAATACTGTGATTTCAGTTACGGAAAAATCATAGAGGACCCTTATTATGGCGGTGCTGTCAGGTTTTTCGGTGTGGATGATGTCACCATTGAACACTGCAGATTCACATCCAATCTGACATTGCATAAAGGTGGTGCATTGTATGCCGAGTATTCGCATTTCGTCATCAATGACTGTGAGGTTGACGGCAACCTTGGGGTGTATGATGAGGCTGTGAGTCTTTATATGTACGGCGGCGGCATGTTTTTTATCAATTGTGATGTTGAAATGAGAGACATGTACTTTCATGACAATGACTGTCCGAACTGCTACGGCGGCGCCGTCAATTTCGACAGTTGCAGTGTAGTTCTTGACAGGGCTTTGATTGAGAACAACCGTTCAACAAATGCCGGAGGCATCGGAATACAGCGCAGCAGCCACCTTAATGTGGTCATGTCGAATGCAATTCTCCGCAACAATCATGTCGTGCATTATGGAGGAGGTATGGCATGTGCAATCTCATCTCCGATTATAAACAACTTCGTTGTCGTGGATAATACCTGTTGGGGCGGCGGTGGAGGCGGAGTCCAGTTCTTCGGGGAAGCATATCCTGTCTTCAACAACTGCATTTTCTGGGGTAACCGGTGGGAGAACCCCGATATGATGCAGGGCGATACGCTTTACAGTTCGCAGATTTGCATCTGGGATCTCTTTTCACGTCCTTCGTTCAGATACGGTATCGTCGAATTCGGATATGAGAAGATTTATAACCAGCAGTTTCTCCAGTTATATGAGGAAATGAGCGATGAAGACCCGCTGTTCGTGGATTTGGCCAATGGCGACTGCCGTCTTCAGCCTTCAAGTCCGGCAATCAATGCAGGAACACCTGATACTGCAGGCCTGCAGCTTCCTGAGTTTGACTTTTACGGAAACCCGAGGATCTTGGATGATATTATAGATATAGGTGTGCATGAATTTTACCTTTATGGCGATGCAAATGATGACGGAACGGTTGATGTTGTTGATATAACTTCGATTTGTTCTTACATATTTGGCATAATCCCCGAGCATTTCAACATAGGGAAATCCGATGTAAACCGTGACGGAGTGATAGATATTTTGGATATTCAGGCTATCATAACAATGATTTTTTCAAATAAACACTTGATAACCAAATAATTGTATTTTAACACTCTTTAACAAGATTTTTTTCATATTGGGTGACACCACAATCGAAAATTATACTACTTTTGCACCCGCATTTGAGACGAGACATACGGTTTCGTGGTCGAATGAAGTTCTTTGAAAGAATGAAGCACAAAATAGAAGACCTAGTGGTTTGAAAGTGGTTCTGCGAGCCGGCCGTATTGCCTGAGGGCGGTGCGGCGAGTTGTCGGTGTGAAGCCGACAGGGGAGGCGAGCGGGGCTGAAAAGAGCAATTCCTTGAGACAGAGAAAAGAAAAAGAAACATATAATACAATGAAGAGTTTGATCCTGGCTCAGGATAAACGCTAGCGGCAGGCCTAACACATGCAAGCCGAGGGGCAGCGCGGGGTAGCAATACCCTGGCGGCGACCGGCGCACGGGTGCGTAACACGTATGCAACCAACCCTGTACACGGGGATATCCCGGAGAAATTCGAAGTAATACCCGATAAGATCAAGCGAAGGCATCTGAGGTTGATGAAAGGAAGCGATTCGGTATAGGACGGGCATGCGTCCCATTAGATAGTTGGTGGGGTAACGGCCCACCAAGTCAACGATGGGTAGGGGATCTGAGAGGATAATCCCCCACATTGGTACTGAGACAGGGACCAAACTCCTACGGGAGGCAGCAGTGAGGAATATTGGGCAATGGATGGAAGTCTGACCCAGCCATGCCGCGTGCAGGAAGACGGCCCTATGGGTTGTAAACTGCTTTTGCGGGCGGAAAAATCCGGGGTTGCGACCCTGGTTGATGGTAGTCTGCGAATAAGAATCGGCTAACTCCGTGCCAGCAGCCGCGGTAATACGGAGGATTCGAGCGTTATCCGGATTTATTGGGTTTAAAGGGTGCGCAGGCGGCCTTTTAAGTC
>CALFIZ010000166.1 GCA_937877575.1 uncultured Marinilabiliales bacterium
ATTATTATAAATACGAAGATGAAAATACTTTAACATTTTATAATAATTATAATGATATGAATAATAAGAAAAATAAATTATCTTTGCAAAAACTAACAAGTCCTATGGCCGACAATTCAAACAAATCCGCTATCGCATTGCTGCTGCGATTATTACTCTTATTTGCCGTATGCGCTTTAATTGCAACATTTCTGTCATCATTGGTTTCATTATTCATGTCAAGAATAATTGACATTCAGACCAACATGATTTATCTGAAATCCATGCAGACATTTCTCGAATTGGGCATGTTCATGGTTCCCGCATTGATTTTTGCGAGCAACAACGCCCAAGGCATCAATAATTACTGGGGATTTAAGCAAAAGCAGAGCTGGATGTCAATATTATCGGTTATCGTTCTGTTCTTCGTTGCAATGCCTATGGTATCCTGGTTGGTTATAGTCAACGAAAGCATAAAATTTCCGGAAAGCATGCAGATGCTGGAAAAAGCGCTTAAGTCCATGCAGGATTCCGCCACTGAAATGACCGAAAAGTTTTTGAATGTATCGACAATCGGAGGAATATTGGGCAATATTTTTGTAATGGCAATAGTTCCGGCAGTATCTGAGGAACTGTTTTTCCGGGGATGCATTCAAAAAACCCTCACCGACAGGATGCGAAACAAGTTTCTTGCAATAGCTGTCTCCGCATTCATATTCAGTGCCGCTCACATGGAATTTTACGGTTTGATACCACGTTTTATCTTGGGTATCATTTTAGGCTATGTATTCTATTACACAGGTAACATACTGATGTCCATGCTATTACATTTCATAAACAACAGTATTGCGGTAATAGCGGGGTTCATGCAGTTTCACTCCAACAACGGTGTCGAACCTGAAACTGTCTTCACCAACCCGTCAGCATGGATGATTGTCGCATCCGTGGTATTGACTGTTGGCATGATGATTTTCTTAGGAAGAAACAGAAAAACTAAACTCTCTCCACTGATGTAATCTCCGGGATGACCTCCTTCATAGCCCTTTCCACCCCATCCTTAAGGGTCATGAGGCTGTATGGGCATGAACCGCAAGCACCGCGAAGTTCAACTTTCACCACATTGTCATCAGTAATTTCAACAAACTTCAAATCACCTCCATCCGCCTGCAAATACGGACGAAGTTGATTGATAACGTTCTTCACTTTATTTTCCAATTCTATATCTGCCATAACTGCAATTGTATTTTATATTAATATTCAATATTATCCTTCTCATTATCTGCTAATTAGCCGCACCACACCCTTCCGCATCCGGATTGGTCTGGACAGCCTCGGTAGGTTTCATCACGGAGTTGCGGATTTCAACCATTTTGATGAGTTCATCCGTGATGTCGGCAAACACCTTGGTATAAGTCTCGTCACCGGCAGCGACAGCAGGAAGTCCTTTATCGGCGGTCTCACAAATATGACCAATCAAAGGGACCTGACCCAACAGGGCTATGTGAAGGTCCTCAGCTATTGTCTTTCCGCCGTCCTTTCCGAATATGAAATACTTTTCATCCGGATGTCCGGCAGGGGTGAACCACGACATGTTCTCCACAAGACCGAGGACAGGAACCTTGATTTCAGGTTTGCGGAACATTGTCACAGCCTTTCTTGCCTCAACGTAAGCCACTTCCTGCGGAGTGGTTACGATAACGGCACCGGTAACCCCAACTGTCTGAACCAATGAAAGTTGTATATCACCGGTTCCTGGAGGAGAGTCGATTATCAGATAATCCAAAGGTCCCCATGCCGTACTCGTGAGCAATTGCGTGAAGACGCTTGCAGCCATCGGTCCGCGCCACAACAGAGCATCGTCATTGTTGATGTATGTCCCTATCGAAGAAATCTTGAGGCCGAATTTTTCGTAAGGCACGAAAACATCGTTTCCGTTCTCATCTTTGTAATACTGCGGCTTTTCATCCTTAAGTCCTAACATCAGCGGAATGGAAGGCCCGTAAATGTCCGCATCAAGCAATCCTACCTTGAGACCTTTCTGCGCCAAAGCCACGGCAATATTTACTGCCACCGTGGATTTACCGACTCCGCCTTTACCGGAAGCCACTACGATTATGTTTTTGACAGATTCAGTTAATATACTCATTTTCAATGTTTTTAATTATTATATCATTTCAGCCGTTATTGGAGACGGCATGTTTAAAGTATTCAATATTCGTTCCTGCAGTATTCCCTCGCGAGGGTCCACCATATAGCCATACGTCGAGCGTATTCCATAATACACGAAATTCATTGCCCTGTCAAGGGCTATAGGAAGACTGTCACCTTGCAGCAGTGCGCCGCACAGCACACTTGAAAAAGTGTCACCGGCACCCGGATACTCAGCCGGAACATAGTTGCAGCTGACCTTCCAGAACTTGTCGTCCTCACTGTTGTATGCTATTACAAACGAAGTGGATGTCTTCTTGTCAAGGATACCCGTAACCACAACTAATTTCGGACCTTCTTCCTTCAGATTGAGGATATCCTCCTTGATTTCGTCAATAGTGACCTCAGAATTACATTTCTTTCCCACAAGCAACTGGGCCTCTGTGATATTCGGGGTTATCAGGTCAGCGTGCCTGATAAGTCTGCGCATGCTGACAACCATCGAACTATCCATCGAGCCATACAATTTGCCCTCATCGCCGAGGACCGGGTCAACGAGAACAAGTTGGTCTTTCCGCCCGAAATCCGATATTATCTGCGCCACAATCTCACACTGTTTGGGGGAACCGAGAAATCCGCTATAGATGCCGTCAAACTTAAGTCCGAGTTTTTTCCAATGTGATAATATCGGCTCTATATGCTCCGTCAAATCAACGATGTACGGGTCAGGATATGACGTGTTTGTTGAAAGCAAGGCGGTCGGAACCGGACAGACATACACCCCCATAGCCGACAACACCGGAATCACCACCGTCAGTGAGGAACGTCCGAAACCCGATATGTCGTGCAGGGCAGCCACTTTTTTTACAGGAGATGTCATATCAGTAAAGTTTGTTGGTTTGGTCGATAATGGTTGTTATCCCATTCCTGTCGAAAAAGAACTGTGGATTGAGCTTGTATTCGAGGTATTTTATCTTTAATCCCTGCGACAACCACATTTTCTCATAAAACGTCTGTATCTCAGCAACTTCCAATTCGGGTGACTTCCCATAGAGGTCGTCGGTGGAAAACAGCAGCCTGTGTGAGTCTTCTTTTACCACATTCAGCGTGTATTCAAAGAAACTGTCATTGTCGGTTTTAAGATGAATCAAACCTTCCTGGTTTAAGATGTTGGCATAACGACGGTTGAACTGAGGTGAAGTGAATCTCTTTTTCGCCTTTGCATTCTGAGGTTGTGGTTCGGGAAAAGTAATCCATATCTCCGCAACCTCATCAATATCAAAGAAATACTCTATAAATTCCGTCTCTGTACGGATAAAGGCGACGTTGTCCATTCCATCCTCAAAAGCAGTCTTGCAGCCGCGCCACAACCGCGCCCCCTTCCAGTCGATTCCTATAAAATTCCTGTCGGGATATTTCTTGCCAAGACCGACTGTGTATTCCCCCTTGCCACAGCCAAGTTCCAATGTTATAGGGTTATCATTATGGAAATATTCCTTATTCCACTTGCCTTTCAGCCTGAATCCCGACAACACCTCCTTAAAGGTGGGCTGAAAAATATTAGGGAAAGTCCTGTTTTCCTCAAAACGCTGAAGTTTGCCTATACTCATTTCCTAATACTCCAATATCCATGCAGTCTCTTTAACATTAACCTGAATGTCAGACAGCTTATTCAAAGCCGCTGACATACTGTCGGAGCCATATACAATCACACGGTTACGACCTTGGGAATATATTATGGCGGCATCACTATATCCTGATTTCCTTAGTCTCAAGACATGCTTCTTGGCGTCTCCGAAATATTTTTCCGGATACGATGCAACAACAATATAATATCTGACTGAAGATTCTTTCCTGACAGTCATTTCATCATCCATTATTTCAGTTGCAGTGAAAATCTTTGTCTCGACAACTTCATCAGCATCTGTATGTGTCTGTATTTCAGAAGTCTGCTCCACGACCGGATTTTGATTAACCGATGAGGAGTCGGATGATTCTTCCGCAATAGGCAAATTGAAATCCGATTCGTTACAGACAATATACTCATCGTCTGCTAATGCCTGCTGTTCAGAGACCGCCGCGTCCGTCACTTCGGCCATATTGACTGTTTCCGACTGTTTTGCATCCTGTTTGTTTGTCAAACCTGTGAATTTTTGGTGCAAATCAGAGAAGGAGAAACCTGCCTGATAGACATTCTGGAAGCAATAGTCGGCGCCCACGTAGCTGACTGCGCCTATGCCTAACACGAGAACAACAGAAGCCGCATATCTCAGCCATTTTCTTCTGTCGAGTTTCACAATCTTCGCCCCCTGTTCATCTTCCTTATTTTCAACGACCGGCAGGGATTCACCTGCAATTTGGAGTTTTTTCATGAAATAATTGTTCATGAATATGCTTTCAGAATAGAAGTTGAGTCCGGGCTGGGGTGTGAAGACCACGTTGCCATCCTCATTCAGGACAAAATTGCCAAGTCCTTCGAGGTACACGTTTTCTTTGAGCGACAGTCTGCGATTCAACTCACCGACAAAAGTTTCGACTGTTTTTTTTGCCTCAAGATATGTTATGTTTTTCCTGAACACTATATACGAGCAAAGCAGCCCGTCATCGTTCTTCAACGAAGCATTGAACGCCAGTTCCTTGAAAGGCGGTTTGATGATGCCCTGCTGAGTGTCAATCTCAGCGCTGTGATAATTCAAAAAAACCCCGCCGAAGTCCGTAAGAACCACGCAGTCATGTCCGTGTAACAGTTCGATTATATATTTTGCTATCATTGTGATTATAATTTGTTTCTGTTTAGTTTAAGGCATACGTCCACGTCTTCGGGGACATCTATGCTGCAGGATTCGTATTTGGTTTCGCTGACATAAATTGAAAAGCCGTTTTCGAGCCATCTCAACTGCTCCAGTTTCTCTGTCGTCTCAAGAGGTGTAGGTTCGAGGCAGACTATTTTTTTCAGCACGGGAACTCTGAAAGAATACAGTCCCACGTGGAAAAAATACTGTATGTCCCTGACTGAATCTCTGTCGAACGGTATGACAGACCTGCTGAAATACAATGCCTTGCCTTTCAAGTCCGTTACCACCTTCACTCTGTTTGCATTGTCTTCCTCCCTTTTTTTTGCCTTATATTTAAGGGTTCCTATATCGGCATCGGGGTGGTCGGCGAGCACTCTTACGGTCTCGTCAATCTGTTCCGGTTCTATGAATGGTTCATCACCCTGAATATTGACGGCCACATCATACTGACTGTCAGTGATTTTATCCAAAGCCTCAGCGATGCGTTCCGTACCGTTGAGATGATTTGAAGAGGTCATCACCACATCGGCATCAATTTCCTTCAGATGATTGAAAATCCTTTCATCATCAGTGGCAACAACCACCCTTGAGAGCAATTTCGATTTCGAAGCCTGTTCAAACACACGCCTGATCATGGACTTGCCGGAGATGTCAACCAGAGGC
>CALFIZ010000167.1 GCA_937877575.1 uncultured Marinilabiliales bacterium
GCTGGTTGCCGCTCAACGAGGATAACTACGCCAAATACAACGCATTAGACAGCCTCGCCGAGCGTTACGCCATGCTCGAAAGGCTGCTCACGGGCAACATACTCTCGTTTGCCAAAGGTGTGGGCATACACTTCGACAAGCAGGTGCAATGCCGCATAACCGCCGCCGACGAGCCACGCCTAACCCGCTACAAAGGCGTGAAAATGATGTCGTTCGACGTGGAGTTCAAGAGCAACGTCAGCCTGCCGGACTACGTGGGCTTGGGGAAGGGGGTGAGCTTGGGGTACGGAACGGTGGTGCGGAAGTATGAAAGAGAAGTTAAACCAGATAGTAATAGATAAATTATGGATAATAATCGAGAAAAAGTGTACTTGGCTGCATTGCTGCATGACATTGGCAAGTTTTATCAGAGAGCGGATACAGGCTCCGTCAAAACGAGCAAATTCCTAAAGGAATATTGCAAGGATGAAAGTAGTTTCTGTCCGATGTTCAATGGAATATACTCCCACAAACATGTTTTATGGACGGCGCAGTTCATTGATGATTACTCGGCAGTATTTAACCAACTTGCAGATTCTGACATTGGAAGCATATCGAATAAAAACAATTTGACAAATCTTGCTGCTTGTCATCATTTGAAAAATGAACAACTTTCTGATTTGGGAAAAATTGTCAAGGAGGCGGATTGTTTATCATCGGGCATGGACAGAGACAAAGCTTATCAAGATGCTCAAGACGAAATGGGTTGGGATTCGTTCAAGAAAAAGCGCATGATTTCGATATTGCAAACAATCAATAAGAAAACTGAATCAGACGAAGTCTGGCAACATATTCCTGTTGAGGCAATGGTCTTGTCAAAAGATTATTTCCCGAAACAAAAGTTTGACAAAGAACCTGATTATTTGAAACTCTGGGAATCCTTCAAGGGTGAATTCAATTTCATTCAGGCAAATACCTATCATGCGTTTTCTGAAACACTGCTTAACCTGTTGCTGAAATATACGAGTTGTATTCCTGCGAGCACTATTGATTTTCCCGATGTTTCACTTTACGACCATTTGAAGACAACAGCTGCAATTGCGGTCTGTTTGTATGATTGGCGACAGGAAAAGAAAAAATCCGAGAACCCTTTTTTGTTGATTGGTGCTGACTTTAGTGGAATACAACCATATATTTATCAGATTGTTTCAAAATATGCTGCGAAAAATCTAAAAGGACGTTCTTTTTATCTGAAACTACTGTCCGACACTATTGTGAGGTTTTTGTTGAAAGAACTTGGGCTGTATCGGGCCAATATCGTATATAATTCAGGTGGTGGGTTTTATCTGCTTGCACCAAATACTGAGAAAGTTAGAGCATCATTATCAAATGCTGTGAATAAAATTGAGAAGCAGTTGTTTGAAACACATGGAACAGCTTTGTATGTTGCAATAGATAGTGTTGAACTTTCAAAAGATGCGTTGCTTCATAAAAACGGACAATCGTTAGGAAATGTGTGGGGTGATTTATTCCAGAAGCGCGACAAAAAGAAATCAAGCAAGTTTTCTGTACAGATGCTTTCAAACTACAAATCATTCTTTGAGCCATTCATGCAGGGTGGCAACGCAAAACGAGACAGCATCACCGGTGAGGAATTCTTGCCTGATGAAAAGATTAATGAAAAAGGCGATTTGCGGTTGAAGACCACCACCCATGACCAGATAAAAATAGGAGAAAAGCTTCGTGAGACTAATCTGCTTGTAGTGAAAGAAGGCGACCCTTTACCATATTGGAAAGATAAAGTTCATATTTCACCGTTGAACTTGGGTTTTACCTATTATTTTCTCACAAAAACGGAAAACACTAAGCCGACAACAAAAGGAAAAAAAATAACAACATGGGATAATACGAAAAACGTTAAACGTTGGAAATGAGGTAAATTAAATGGCTTATGTTTACTACAATCCCAATCCAGAACACGATGATGATATTGATTGTGTAGTAAGAGCCATTTGTAAATTATTAGACCTCTCATGGGAAGAGGCGTATATCGAGATTTGTATGCAAGGTTATTATGTTCACAGAATACCAATCGGAAATACCGTTTGGCCATTATATTTAGAATCACGCGGTTTTAAAAGATATGACATTTCCAGATAAAAGTTTCCAACATAAATTAGCAATATTTCCTTCAATTTTAGTCACTTTATTTTTATTAAGTTATTGGTTAATGGGGTGGGAAGTAATGTCAGGTATAGGTGACCAATCACCTTCTGGTAAAAAAATATTTGGATGTTTTTTTCTTTTTTCTATTGGAAATATACTTATGATATGTACCGATTTTCAAAAATATATAACACTTAAA
>CALFIZ010000168.1 GCA_937877575.1 uncultured Marinilabiliales bacterium
CTGCGGCGAGCGGGATGCAGATTATGTTGTAGATGAAGGCCCAGAAGAGGTTTTGGCGTATCATGCTTACCGTGTCACGGCTCAGTTTGATGGCTTCCGGTATGCGGCGCAGGTCGTTGCCAATGAGTGTGACCTGTGCTATGTCCATTGCCACATCGGTCCCGCTTCCCATGGCAATGCTCACATCCGCCAAAGCCAAAGCCTGGGTGTCGTTGATGCCGTCGCCTATCATTGCCACTGCATGTTTTTGCCCCGTTTTTTCACTTTGATATTGTTGTAGTTCCCTCACGAGGTTTTCCTTGTCTTGCGGAAGCACTTTGCTCTTATAGTGGTTTACTCCTGCCTTTTCAGCCCAATAGCGGGCAGCTTCATCCTTGTCGCCGCTCATCATATACACCTCGATTCCTTCTTTCTGAAGCATTTCAATGGCTTCGCGGGCGTATGGCTTGAGAGTCTCACGTTCCTCGAAACTGAGATTGTCAGCCTTGGTGAAGTCGATGTTCTGATTAGGAATGGTTAGGGTGCCGGTTTTGTCTATGACGATGGAGTTGACTTTGCACAGTCGTTCCAATGCGGTTGCATCCTTAATCAGGATGTTTTTCTTGGCGGCTTTGCCGATGCCCACCATAAGCGCAGTCGGTGTGGCTAACCCCATGGCACAGGGACATGCAATGACAAGCACAGCTACTGCCGAGAGTATGGCTTGCGGGAGTGCTTCCGTACCGCCTGCGATCCACCATATCAGGAAGGTGAGCAGGGCAATGCCTGTCACTGCGGGAACGAAAACCAAAGACACTTTATCCACCAAGCGCTGTACGGGTGCCTTTGAACTTTGTGCTTCCTGTACCATGCGTATGATTCCGGCTAAGGCTGTCTCTTCGCCAATCTGACGGGCGCGGAATTGCAGCTTGCCTTGTGAGATGACGGTTCCGGCAAGAACCTTCGAGCCTTTTTGCTTCAGTGCGGGCGTAGGTTCACCGGTAATCATTGATTCATCAACGTATGCACCGTCAGCGGTCATGAAACTTCCAGCAGATTTCACCTCGCCATCTACGGGAATCTTCTCACCGGCACGGACTTCTATGATGTCTCCTTTTGTAATCGTTGAAATAGGCACTTCTTCAAGACTGCCGTCCCTGACTATTCGTGCTGTCTTAGGCTGCAGTCCCATCAGTTCGCGGATGCTTGATGCCGTGCCTTTCTTGGCTCTTTCCTCAAGAAGTCTGCCGGTAAGCACGAAGGTGATAATCATCACTGACGCGTCGTAATAGGTGTGCCATTCAATATTGCGGGCTCCCCACGTCTGTTCCCCCCAGAATGTGTTGAACACTGAGAAGAGGAACGATATGCCGGTGGAGAGTGCCACTAAAGTGTCCATATTCGCAGCGCGGTGCTTCAACTGTTTCCAGGCATGCACATAGAACTGACGACCGCATAAAATCAGGTTGGCAAGACTTATGAGCATTGCTGCGAAGTTTGCATCATCGCTACTGCCAAGGTCAATCCAGCGCATGGAAAGACACATTGTCAGAATTGCGAAAATCCATGATAAAGCGGTCTTTCGTTTGAGCAAACGGTATTCATTCTGTTCGATTTGCTCGGCACTGCGTCCGCTTTCGATGATGAGGTCGTAGCCTATGGCATTGATCTCATCCTTCATTTTCTTGAGCGAAGTCAGGTTTTCGTCCCATTCAACTAAAGCACTGCGGGCAGGCAGTGACACCGAGGCCGACTTGACTCCGGGGATTTCGTTGAGTTTCCGTTCAACATTGGCAGAACAGGCAGAGCATGCCATGCCGACCACAGGGATTGTCCGTTTTTGCATAGTATGTGTCTTTGACAATTACCGGTTACTTTTCAAGTTCGAAGCCTATGGCATCCACGGCTTCAACAAAGGCTTCAGGAGTGACTTCAGCTTCGTTGTAGCTGATTTCCACGTTTTTATCCTCTAAATTCGCCACAGCATTTTCAACGCCGTCTATAGCGTTAAGCGCTTGTTCGACTTTTTGCCTGCACATGTTGCATTTCATGCCGTTAACAGTGAATGTTTCCTTTTTCATATCGGTTCAATTATTTTAAATGTTATCAGTTATGTCTTTTAGCAGACGGTTGAAATCAATCTCATGGTCCGGTTTGGGAGAATACCCAAGTACTACTACCACCAAGTCTTTGGATGGTATGATGAAAATCTGCTGACCGTCGTGTCCGTCGCAGGAATACATGTCATCCGGAACATCCGGGAAATGGCCGTCTGCATTCAACCAGAAGAAGCTGCCATATTTTTTTTCACAGGCTGATGCCGGTGTGCGTGTATATTCCACCCACGACTCGGGAAGAATGCGTTGTCCGGCAAACATGCCGCCGTTCAGGTACAGCAGTCCGAAACGGGCGAAATTACGCGCAGTGGTGTACAGGTAGGAAGAGCCTACCGGCGTTCCGCTCATATCAGTTTCAAAGAAATATTCCCTGATTCCGAGGGGGGCGAACAGCCTGTTGCCTATATATGCGTAGAAGTCTTCGTCAGAATCGAATTTGCCGCGGAGATACCTCATGACTATGTTTGTGCTCCCGGAAGAATAGTACCAGAAGGTGCCGGGCTTGTGTTTCAGAGGTTTGTCAAGGGCGTAATAGCCCATGTCTTCCTCCCTGTGGAGCATTAAATTCACATCCGAGCGTGCCCCATAGTCTTCGTTCCACTCAAGGCCACTCTGCATTTGCATAAGATTGTTAAGGGTGATGCCTTTTCTTTCATCGTTCTGCCATTCGGGAATGTCCATTGGAGCATTGATATTCACAATTCCATCGTATGCCATGAGTCCGACGATGGCGTTGGCGAAACTTTTCCCTATACTCCAGGAAAGCAGTGGGGTATTGGCATTACACTTGCATCCATAGCGTTCTGCCACTATGTTGCCATTATGGAGAACTATGAAGGCAAACGGGGTGCCGTTATAGACCTTGTCATCGACAAATGCTTTGGAAATCGGCTCAATTTTTTGTGCGAGTTGTCGGTCGGCTGAATCAATGTCTGTTGGAATCATGTCCCCCAAAGGCCATGTTATTGTGTCGGGGTCACAGAAAACGAACTTGGGGAGTCCGGCTCTGTTGTGCAGACTTGCTTTATCCCCACGCAAAAGAGTCACACCGTACTCCGGTATATAAACAGCGGTCGATTTGCCCCAAAGAAAACGGCTGGTTACAGTTTTGTTCTCGTAGTCTATCGTATTGTGATTGAACCTGATGAAGGAGAAATTCAAATCCATGTTCTCCACATCATCCTGTTCCCTGCCGGATATGAAGACTGCTGAGGCAAGATTCTTGGCTGCATAGCCGGTTATGATGCACATCAAACTGTTCAGATAAATAAAAACAGCCACAAGGGCTGCCAAAACTAACCCCGTCACACTCCAAAGTATGGCCTTCC
>CALFIZ010000169.1 GCA_937877575.1 uncultured Marinilabiliales bacterium
ACCGAGATCTACACTCTTTCCCTACACGACGCTCTTCCGATCTAAAGCAAAATATTTCACCAGATATTCACTGCTATACACAATACATTCCATGATAGATCTCATATCATTTGCATATTGCATTTTTTCATGTAATCTCTGCAAGATGTCTTTCACCGCTTCCGGCAAATATGCGGCATCTGCTAACTGTCTGACTCTTTCTCTTAACTGTTCCATCCGCATCCACTCCTTTTCAGGTCACTTTCTGTACATTTGTTCCAAATAAATATTTATTTTTGTTTTTCGTCATGGTATTTATGCGGCTTCGCCGCCCTTTTAGGTTTTCTTGGCATGTAGAGCCTAAGTATGTATTTCCATACGTAAAAAGGACTGCGGTGGGGTGATTGGTTAACTCGCCAGATCCGCAGTCCTCATACTTTGACTCGCCGTCCTATCCCTGGGGAGTTGCACCTCTGCAGAGCTCCTTGCGTTTCGGTTGGCGTTGCGAAAATACAAAAAAGGGAGATTGTTTGCAAGAAATAGCTGGTGTTTTGCTATCTTTGTGTGACCAAACATTAAAGATATGAGCATAAACACCAGCTTCATGTACCATGCATTCGGAGTAAGAAACATGGAATGCACTTCCATCACCGTAGGCAAAAAGGCTTCCGCTGACGGCTCAGTCATAACTTCCCACACTGACGACAGTCACCGCACACGGACAAACATGCTTGTTGAAAAGGCTGCCGACCATAAGAAGGGTGACATGGTCACCATGTACAAACGCCAGTGGGCAAAGAAAGTCGAAGGGAAGATGGACAGGTACGAGAACATCGAAATCGGTGAGATTCCGCAGGTTAGACACACCTACCAGTTTCTCAACACGGCATACCCTTGTGTCAACGAAAAGCAACTTGCTATCGGTGAATCGACATTCGGCGGAAGACCCGAACTCAAGTCCGATGATGGGCTGATTGACTGCCAACGGTTATGTATGCTGATGCTTCAAAGATGCACCACTGCCAGAGAAGCGATAAAAATGGCAGGTGAACTGTTAGAAAAATACGGATGGAATGATGCCGGAGAATGTCTCACCATCGCTGACAAAAACGAAGTATGGCATTTCGAGGTACTCGGTCCCGGCAAAGACAAAGTCGGTGCAGTGTGGGCCGCGCAACGTGTTCCCGACGACCACATATCAGTCAACGCCAACGCATCGAGAATAAGGAGAATCGACCTCAACGACAAGGATTTCTTCATGGCATCGAAGAATGTTTACTCGCTTGCCGAAGAAAACGGCTGGTGGGACAAAACTCAGGGCGAATTTGAGTTTGCATACGCCTACGCTCCAAGCTCACGCACAAGTATCGCTTGCAGCCGCCGCGAATGGCGCGTCTTTAACCTCCTCGCACCGTCGCTGAAACTCGACCCCAACGCCGAAAACTTCCCGTTCTCCGTCAAACCCGACACCTTGGTTTCTGTCGCCGACCTGGTAAAAGTCTTCAAAGACTATTACGAAGGAACCGAGTATGACATGCGCCAAAGCCTTACCGTCACCGATAAGGACGGTAAAACGATAATCTCTCCGATGGCTAATCCATTTATGAAGAACGATGAACTTAAAATGCTGAAAATCAATGGCGCATGGGGATGGAGATTTGAACGCAACATAGCCGTCCATTTCACAGTCTATGGAACCATCATCCAATGCCGCGGCTGGCTGCCCGATGAAATAGGCGCATTATGCTGGTTCGCACTCGACAACATTGCCTCATCAATCTATGTTCCTATCTATGCCAATGTCACCGACTTGCCTTCCGAATACAAGACTGACGGACGTGAAACCGGATTCAGCCGCTCATCAGCATGGTGGTGCTTCAACCGACTTGGAACATTGACGGCACAACGCTGGGGCGACATGCACAAAGTCGTTGACGCAGTCTGGAACCCGATGCAGGAACAGTTCTTCGAAGACCAATTAGCAACAGACAAAACGGCTATCACACTTTATAACAAAAAAGACCGCACGGGAGCTATCAGGACACTGACTGAATTCACGAGCAAGTGCGGCAACGAAGCCCTCAATGCAGCATGGGAAACCGGAGACAAACTCTGGACTATCTTCGACGGACAATGGTGAGACAAGCTATGAATGCAGAGCTGTTCAGAACGACTTTTGACATTCCGGAGTCGAAATACAAAATAACTTACAATGAGCATTTGATGTTCATTGGCTCGTGTTTTTCCGAGAATATCGCCGGCAGAATGAAATCATTGAAATTCAACACGTTGGCAAACCCTTTCGGGATAATGTTCAATCCTTTGTCAATTGAAAACTGCCTCCGACAAGTCATAAACGGAAAACTCTACAAGCCGGAAGACCTTATTGAATATAATGACAAATGGCTGAGCCTCGACCATCACGGTGATTTCTCCGACATTGACCGTCAGGCATGTCTTGAAAAAATCAATATGGCGGTTCAGGATGCCAATACAGCAATAAAAGACACTTCCTTTGTTTTCATAACCCTCGGCACATCAGTGGTTTACTTCTATAACAAAACCGGACTTCCAGCAGGCAACTGCCATAAGATTCCGGCAAACAATTTCACCCCGCGAAGAATCTCGCTGCAAGAAACCGTAAACAGTCTCGATAACATCACTCGGATGATTTCCGAAGCAAATCATAATGCACATATCATCTTCACTGTCAGCCCGATACGCCATTGGAAAGACGGTGCGGTTGAAAACCAGAGAAGCAAATCCACATTAATATTGGCAATTGACGAAATATGCAGAAAATACGGTGACAAAGTCGGATATTTCCCCGCTTACGAAATCATGAACGATGAGCTGCGCGACTACCGTTTCTATGCTGGTGATATGCTGCACCCGAGTGCAACAGCCGTGGAATATATTTGGGACATCTTCAAAAAAACATACGTTGATGCGTCATGCCACGAAAGAATCATACTGACTGACAAGCTGAACAAGGCATTAGCGCACCGTTTCGAGCACACGCCGTCAGCAACTGAGAAGGCAAAATTTGATGAATACGTTGATGGTCTGCGGAAACAATTGGACTCAATCCAGTAAAAGACTACCGCGACACATTTATCACATTCATCTGACATTTTGTACAGTCGAACTTCAATTCATAGCGCTTGCCGTTGTTTTCGAGAAACAGTCTGCCCTTGTATTCCCCATCAACATTCCTTGATTTCAGACACTGTCCCATTTCATAACGGAGACAATACTTTGTGGTCATCAGCACTATGTCGTTGCAGTCACGGGTTGAATCCGGACCCGCCTCAAGTTCGGTCACATGATGCCTGTGATAGAAATCCATTGCCAACTTATTGGTAATGTTTGTCCTATAATCAACTTCACCTGTGATATACGGAACATCTGTTTTCTCAAACTGCATGTCATCTGACTTGAATTTATTACGTCGGACATCGAGCAGATTTTCCACACACACCCGCCGCAATTCATTCAGCACAGAAGCAGGAACAAAATAGGTTTCCGCGCTATTATCAACAAAATCAACAAGTTTGAAAGGAGTCTGCCCCAATTTCGACAGTTGCTGCCAAATCTGAGTGCGAGCCTTTTCAGCATTATTTGCAGGAGTATGCTCCAAAGTGACCTCAGCAGTCGCTATACATCCGTCCTCATCTGTAATTTTCAATCCGAATCCGGAATCAGATGGGGCAAATTCCATATTCACGGCAATTTTACGCTCTGCCGAATCATCCCGCTGAAGCAGTCTTTCAAATTCCATGTCATTGTTTCGGTACAGAATTGTACCCTTCTTAATATTGACAGGTTTATTTGGTGTGATGATATTGTTTTGGAATCTGTTCACAAGAAACCCGTCGAGTCCTTCATTGTTAAAAAAGCAGATTCCATCGCCATTATGAAGTTCCTCCGACACCTCAACTCTTATAGCATCAGTGTATGATGCCAAGACTTTGCCGATTTTTTTCCCGAGAGATTTTTGAGTGAGATATGATGCCATCTGCGAGCGGATCCCATCCAGCATATAGGTTGTAAATCCTCTGTTAAACGTCCTTTCAGGGTCGGGAGCAAATGAAAACACAGTAGTGCCTGAGGATGTTTTATAATAGTTACCACCAAGATTATCAATAAGTTGACGATAATATGCGGTTATATTTTTCACATAGCTCAAATCTTTGAGCCTGCCTTCGATTTTAAACGATGAAATTCCGGCGGCAGCAAGTAGTTTCAGATATTGTGAGGCGTTGAAATCCCGTAGGGAGAGGAGGTGTTTGTCATGGACGAGGACATCACCGTCTTCATTCAGCAAATCATACTTTGAGCGGCAAGGCTGTGAGCAGTTGCCCCTGTTGCCGCTTCTGCCGTTGATGGAAAGACTCATGTAGCACTGGCCGCTGTAACACACGCATAATGCGCCATGAATGAAACTTTCCAATTCCACCGTAGTGTTTTTTCGAATGTCCATGATTTCGTTGACAGACAATTCACGCGGCAATGTGACTCGCTGGAAACCGGATTGTTCGAGGAACAGGACTTTTTCCGGAGAAATATTGTGCATCTGCGTGCTCGCATGAATTTTTATCGGTGGCAGGTCCATTTCAAGAATGCCCATGTCCTGAACTATTATGGCATCCACTCCGGCATCATAAAGTTCGTAAATCATCTTACATGCATCTTCGAGCTCATCATCAAACAACAGGGTGTTGACTGTAACGAAGACCTTTGCGTTGAAGACATGAGCATAATTGACAAGTTGGACTATATCTGCTATTGAGTTGCCTGCCGCGCTGCGTGCTCCGAACCTCGGCGCACCGATATACACAGCGTCAGCGCCATGATTCACAGCAGCCTTCCCGAACGCAAGATTCTTTGCCGGTGCCAGCAGTTCCAGTTTAAAATCGTTTTTCAAGATTATTTTAGTTTACTCACGCAAAAGTAGAGAAAATAAATTATCTTTGTAGTATTGAATACAAATGAATTATTAACCATTAAATTCATATTAACATGAAAAGATTTTTAAGCATTTCCATATTGCTGCTGACTATGGCAGGATTTGTCAGTGCTCAAGAGACATTCACTTACGATTTCAACAGTCTAAGCATAGGAGATCTCAACGGGCAGGATGGTTGGATTTCAGTGAAGCACAGTGCCGGCGGAGGCCACAATGTTGTTGACGAAGTCGGTCCCGGAGGCTTGGTTACACCCGATGAAACCCTCGGGGTATTCTTCAAAAATGCCAACACAAACTATGGTGAAGTCGCCACTCACAAATATGCCGAGAATTTTCCGATAGACTTCTCATTAGGAGGAACTTACCAGATAGAAATGGATATGGCACGAAACTGGTGGGGCACTCTTTTCGGAGTCGGTTACGATGCTGACGGCAACGGTGTGATTCTGCCTCCTATGAATTACGAGACCACACAGCCGAATCCGAACCTTCAAATCGAAGACGGAGGTGTATATTTCGTCACCACCGGCAATTCAACAAATCCGAAATTCATCAACGGGATGGTGCTGCCTGACAACACTCTGCCTGTTGACTTCGACTACACTAACGACAATGCCTGGACACGCTGGCGCATTCTTCTTGACATGGATGCCAACAACGGTGCCGGAAGCGTGGCGCTTTTTGCCGACTGGTCTTGTTCGGGTGATGACTTCGAGCCGATAGCTGAAATACAAGGTCTGAATATGGGGCTGCAATACCCAATAAATTAACCATTGACGGACCGTTTCAGATTACTGCCACATCCACATCAGGTCTTCCCGTATCATTCGAACTCATCAGCGGACCGGCATCTCTCAACGGCAACGTGGTGACACTCAGCGGTGAGGAAGGAACCGTTACAATAAGAGCAACGCAAAACGGTGACGAAAACTGGCAGGCTGCTCCTCCGGTCACCCGCAGTTTCAACGTATATGACCCGGCATTATACGCCCCAACCATCACTATAAGAAGACCTTACGAAGGCACCAACGTATATCTTGCCAATCTGGAACCGATGCTCGTAGTAGCCTCCGTTGATGTTGACCACGATGATGTAATCAAAGTGCAACAGATAGAATTCTCCGTTAACGGCGAAACAGTCTATGGCGCCGGACATGGAACAAACTATTATACTGCAATATGGGAACCATCGGAATACGGTCAGACCAATATGACAGTGACTGTCACCCTCAGCGGCAATCACAACTACAGTACTGAAAACTCTTTTTACATAACAAATGACATTTCAAGTTATGATGTCACGACTTTCGACGGCACAGTACAGGTAAGTCCGACCAACCAAGTCATCTACGGTGAATTCATATTCCCCTCATCTGTAGGAAGTTACAATAGTGCCAGCGGTCATCTCGAAATGAACTGCGCACCACCGAGCGGATGCGACCCTTACGACCGCGTAGCTAACGTGAAAGTCAAAAATGTTGACGGCAACTGGATAGAACTTTTCAGATATATAACCCCATTCGGCATTGCCTGCAGCGACAACCTTGACCTCTCAGACTACCTCAATGTCCTTCAAGGACTTGTTGAATTCAGATTCGAAGTAGTGTGCTGGGATCGCAGCGGTTATCTTCCTGTCCTCACCTTCAACTTCAATCCGGGGACACCGGACTACAAATACATTGACATCAGCGAAATATGGTGCCAGGTATTCGACTTCGGTGATTTCTCACAACTTCAGCCTGTTCCGACAGCCAATATTGACGTCAACCCACATGCTCAGAAAGTCACCCTCAAAATGACTACCACAGGGCATAACTGGAGCAGCAACACTGCCCCCAACTATTCGGTCAACACTGATAATGCCGCAGAATTTTACGAAGGCACACATCTGATAAACATTAACGGTGCCGAAAAATTCACGCAGCATCTCTGGCCTGAATCCGGCTCATGCTATCCTAATCCAGCAGGATGCAACAACCAGCAAGGCACATACCTCTATCCCCGTCAGGGCTGGTGTCCTGGTTCAATTGCCATGATATGGAACTGGGATCTTTCAGAATATATAGGTTCACCCTTCACCATTGATTATGTCTTCGACCCGACTTACACAGATTTCTGTCATCCAAACTACCCTGAATGCGTTGACGGTCAGAACGGCTGTCCAAACTGCAATGCACCCGACAATCCAATACTCAATGTTGCAGCCAAAGTACTGACTTACAGCAATAATGTCAACGTCTTCGACGGTGCCGCGTCACATATTAATGAAAACCGCTATGGAATTACAATCCATCCTAATCCATCATCAGGCATATTCAAAATAAGCAGCTGCAAACAGGAAACAATGAATGTGACCATTGTCAGCATTACCGGTCGAACCATTAAAGATTTCAAATGGCATGGTGACGAAAAGACCATAAACCTGTCAGACCTTCAGAAAGGCACGTACATTTTTAAGGCCTCAGGCAAAAACGGCGTGGAAATCAAAAAGTTAGTGATTATGTAATCATCGGTTAATCAAGGGGTTACAAATGAACCTGCTATTGAATTACACTCCTAAAATACTCTATGCCCTCGGTGAAACCTTCACCGGGAACGATGAGATATACTCTTGGCTGCTCAACAACGGTTTTCCGGAGTTGGCAGCCTTTTCGAGTGCGATAAGAGGCAGCGAAAAAGCCAATGAGTGGCTGCTCAACAACGGCTATGCTGCCTTCTCAGCCCTTGACTATACCATCGACGACAACAAAAATGCCCGTATGTGGCTCGAAAAATATGGCTACACCATCGAAATCCTATTCGCCGACACGTGCAACAAAGACGCAAATGCCGCCCAACAGTTGCACAACATGGATTTGGACGTATTAGTTCACCTTGCTGAACAGATAAACAAATTCCGCGACAGCATGTTTTTCAATCCATTCAAATTCAGACCTTAACTCAGGGCATATTTCATGCAAGAGACTGTAAACCAAAACATAATAGCGGCACTTGAAGACCTGGATTTCAACGGATGGACTCCCATTCAGGAAAAAGTGATTCCAGTCCTTCTGCGCAAATCCACCGACCTCATTGCATTGGCACAAACGGGCACCGGCAAAACAGCCGCGTATGGTGTGCCTCTAATCAACGACATAGCCGACTCCCGCTATGCGCTGACCCCTGCAGTTGTGCTGTCCCCTACCCGCGAATTGTGCATACAGATAGCCGAAACACTAAATTCCTTCGCATATTATCTCTGAAATTTAAATAATTTCGTATATCGAATTTGTTTATTTTTATTAAACTTTTTATTTTATAAAAGATTTCGTCTATTTTTGCCTTTTTATATTTTTGAAATTTGTTATTTTGTATGTAATTAATATAATAATATGAATATAAATTCTTAATCAAATTGTTATTAGTTAAATCAGCAATTATTTTAACTTCATTTAGTCTTATGACAAAATTACCTAAATTACTACTTAATAAAAATATATTTAAAGTATCTAATAAACTATGTTTTTCATCGATTTTTTCTTTTTCGTATTTTTTCTTTTCCATACTGGTATTATGTTCTATAATTAAATCTATTAAATATTCAAAATAATCATTCAACTCTTCTTCGATAAGAATTTTTTCTTTCGAAGCTAAAAAATTTTTCCATGATTGGATTTCAATAAATCTATAATACCTTATTAATTTCATTATTAATGTCTGTTCTTCATATAATGAATTAATACTTCGCGAAGCATATTCTTCCCATTCGTGAATGTTATTTATTAATATATCTAATATTGAAAGAACTTTACTTAAAGGTGTTGTGTTTATATCTAAAGATAAAATTGTATTTGAAACAAATAAAATATTTATTAATGTGGGATGATTGGGGTATTTCTCGAAATATTTTTGACATTTTGATATTAAAAGATTAATTGGATAATAAAGCATTAAAATATTTTTTGGAGAAGGAGATTTATAAAAATTATATGAAACTGAAGATGAGTTATTATTTATCGATATTTTATTATTGTTTTCATTTAATAATGATAAAGACGATGAAGCGAAATTATTACTTGAATTCAATGATGATATATAATAACAAATTAAATCGTGTATATATTTCTTTGTATTTGATGAAATATTATTTTTATTTAAACTTAATTTATCGAAATAATAAGTAATATCATTTATTTGTTCCATTGAATTTATATCATTTGATTCCAATAATTGAAGATAAGATTCGATTTCATTATATTCATCTGAATTAATATTATTATTTAAATCGTTATCATTTATAAGCAAAGACATTTCATTATTTTCCATT
>CALFIZ010000170.1 GCA_937877575.1 uncultured Marinilabiliales bacterium
CCCAAGCCACATCGCAGGCGAAACAAAATATATAGAAGAAATCGTAAAAAAAGCCCTTGCACTTGAAACTTCCGGACTCATGGTGGAAGTCCACAACAAACCGTCGGAAGCCCTGTCAGACGAAAAACAGCAACTTACTCCGACACAATTCGGAAAAATGCTCAAAAACGTCAACTTCCACGACAGATGCTGCAGTTTGGTAAGCAACAGCCCCGAACAGGAAAAAGTAATCGCTAAGATAAACACTTGCCGCCAGATTATCGACGACTGTAATGAAGACCTGATAAAAGTGCTGGCACAAAGGATGGCCGCCGTGAAGGAAATAGGGGAAGCCAAACGGCAAATGGAACTTCCGGCTTTGCAGGCATCACGCTGGCGCAACGTCATGAACCAATGCCTCAGCCTCGCCGATGAACTCGGACTCTCAAAAGAACTCGTAACAGAAATAATGGATGTCATCCATAAACATTCAATAAAAATACAATAACGGGAATTATCATGGAAGAACTGGAATTCGATGAAATAAAAATCCGCGCCAGCTATCTTAACTATTTCATGGTCAACTTGTACGCTGAGAAAGGACGCGAGGTTTTCCAACATGACAGTGATGAACCTGATAACCAATACGACGGCAACAAACCCGGCACTGTGGTCTATAAACTCAAAGGAAGCAAAACCTTACATGAGATTCCCCCACGCTGGTATGATGTGTATTACCTTCTTAACCACACTGACATCAACGAAAGGAAACACTATCTGTCCCTGCTTATTGAAGAACAAAGAATCAATAAAGGTAAGAGCGAAGGGGAAAATGCGGTTCCGGAGTTGGAAATGATGCGTGACAACCTGAAAAAGGAATGTGAAACCTATTGTAATTCACATACTCTTTATGACAACGACAATGTAGTCAACATGCTGTCGGTAAAACGCAGCGTCGATGACCAGCGCCTGACAATAAACCATATAAGCCACAAAGGGAACATCCTCCTTGAAATGGCGCAGAAATGCTACTCTGTCCCTGATTTTTCGATAGTCACGTCCGACACTTTCAATGAAGAAGAAAGCAAGCGGGTGGAATACATTCATCAAGCCATTGAGAATCTGGAAATTATGACCAAAACAAAATTGGGTTCGCGTGAAAATCCGCTTGTATTCGCAATAAGAAGCGCCATGCCACAATATATTCCCGGTTTGATGCCGACCATGCTCAACATCGGTGTCACACACCAGGCATACGAGGGCCTCTGCGACAGATTGGGCAAGAACATGGCAGGTCGTATATATCTGAACAATCTATATAACGTTACAACCCTCAAATCGTTGGATGTCAACAACATAAACAACAGATACTCCATTTCCGACCCGGATTTCAGGGTTCTTAAGGACAAAGAGCTGTCACCTGAGCAAATGGCTGAAAAGATTGCAGCCGTTGAAGAACTTATATGCAGTACGGAAAACGGAGACAAAATCATCAATGACGCATTCTACCAGGTAATGTTCATCGCAAAGTGCATCAGAAAGTTTTACGATGACAATCAGGACCTTATACTGACATTTATGCAGGGCAAGAAGGCATATCCGGCACTCATCATGCAGAAGATGGTATGGACCATAGGCAACGACTATTCGTATCCCGGAGTGATTCACAGTTGTCACAGCCGCACCGGTAAGGGACGGCAGGTGGAAAGCTATCTTGACATCTTCGGGGAAGAAATCATGACCGGTGACATATCCTCAAACGACATGGAATATGAAGAGAGAAAGGATATACGTGACGAATATCCGGCAATATACCACTTCGACCCTCTGTTGCGAAACCTTGAGAAACGTTATCAGTCGCCCGTCACCATTGAGTTTGCGGTTGAAACCCACGATGATGTCAGCCTCTTCGCCATACTCCAGCTCAACAAGTCGGAACTGACCGGCAGAGCGGCACTTCTTTCATCAATAAAACTCTATGATGAAAAAGTCATTCCGAAAGAAAAAGTGGTGGAGCTCATCAGGCCTTATCATCTGCGTCAGATCGTTTCAGACACCATCGACAATGAGTCATTCAAGAATCTGAAATTCTTCGGCAAAGGTGTAAATGTTCTGCCGAGAACCGCCACAACAGCAAGACTGTGTTTCAGTTCACAGCAGGCCAACGAGTACAAACGGCAGGGGGACAAGGCATGTCTCTGCAAAGAGCGTTTCATACCCGAAGACACCATTATCCTCAACGAAATAGACGCAATCCTCAGTATGACCCCAGCCGCCATACATGTGGTGACAGCCTGCCGCGGCTACGGTATCCCTGCATTTCTCAACCTGCAGTCAAACGGAATCACAATGCACGACAACGAACTTGTCAATTCCGAAGGACTCGTCATCAGAGAAGGTGACTGGATTACACTGTCAAGCAAACGCCAAAGCATATTCAAGGGACAGGCAAATTACCGTCCGGCACGTTTCATGAAATACCTTGCCGGCGAGAAGGTGGACATGTACCCGAAAGAAGAAAAAGTATTCGTCGAAATGCGTGACGCTTACAGGGAATATCAAAAGATAGTCAACTCAACGACAGTTAATTACATATCCGATATTGACACTCTCGCCCGCCTCATCCGCAACGATTTCAACGAAAGTCCGGAAAAGGCCATGTCAATAGTCAATGAATGGTATTCGTTTAATTCCGACAATTATGTTGACCAGGTTCTGAGCAGTAAGATGGGCTCACATCAAGACCAATCGCGCGTTTACGAACTTCTCGACACTGACAAGAAAGTAGATTTCTACAGACGTGCAATAAAAAAATGTCTGAAAAACGACCAATCAGGACTAAGTGCAGGTTCGTTCATGCTGGGACGTTTCGTTGCCAAACCGGTATCACATAAATTCTGGAACAATCTCACTCCAAAGGAAATAGCGTTCATATTGAACGAATATGTTCTCTACGAAAAGTATCTCCAGGTACTTGAGGAAGTCGGTGAAACGAAGTTGACACGTGTGCATTCGAGAATCGCGACCGAAGGATTCGACTTCAGCATCACCTGTTTTGACCTGAACAATTTCATTCCACTGATAGTGACACATCCCGACTGGAATGCAATCTCCCGGGAAGTGGCTAACATGCACGGTGAAAATGCAAACACAGAAGAGTTGGTAAAACGACTTTCGCAGCCCCCGGAAGTATTGTTCGATCTCTCAAAACCTTGGGAAAAGGCGAAATTCGATGAACTGGCAAAAATGTAGGCGAGGTTTTGCCTCTTACCTGACACTTATTCTTACCCCCTCTGACTGTCCGCCAAATTCAGGGGCATAATAACACTGAATCTTCGACAAACCGGCTGTGAACGTTCCGCTCTGCTGCACATTCACCTTATATTCAATCATATAAGTACCCTTGTTCATCCTCTCGATAAAGAAATTCATTGACTCATCCCTGATGCTCAGATAATACAGCAAATCACCGGAATAATGATAACCCGACAGCACCTCCTCAGGAATGAAACATGCCGGAACAATATCCTTCAGGTGAACGTACTCCATGTCGCGGTCGGATTTTATAACCATCCTCACCACCACCTTGTCAGTAGGTGAAATGGTCATACCGTCCTTTACCTCAGTGAAAGTGGTGTTGCCGCCAGCATACGAAGCCTTCAATATTGTACGTTTTACTGAGAGTCCTGACGATTCAGCCGTAACATTATCATAGTCTGTAAGATACTGCCAATAGAGAGAAGCCCAGGCGGTACCGTTGTCAGTCTTGTCAACCGTCACTTTACCGAAACTTGCGTCAACTTCCGATGCGTTCCAATATTTTTTCACATAGCCGCTGCCAGGTACGGAATTGTCAGTGTCAACGACTTTATTGCCCACCATAACGACATCATTCTTATAATTGCCGATTATCTCAGCATCACCGCCGATAAGCAGTGCAAATACAGCCTCGGTGGTTCCGCTCGTGGTGTTCCACATCGTTGTGCGTTTCTGGTTGAGCAGCCAGCGTTTCATTTCATTGATATCATCCTCGTCAGCCTCCAACTTGTAGTAACATTCAATCATAGCAGCCATAGTTGAGATAGGCTCGAAGTACATATCAAACAAGTTGGTGGTATGCAAATCGCGCCAATACATGCCGAGTTCTTCGCTGTGAAGAGCACGCTCATCAAACGACTGCATGATTTTCCTTGAGATGGCGGCATCATAATTCTGAAGAATCATAGCAGACAATGCTTGCGAATATAGCGAACGGTTCTGCCATCCTGTCTTGAGTTTGCCGAGATAGAAATCGTACGCTTCCTTGGTAGGTTTGTCATCAAGCTTGACTATGTTCATCAGACAATTTCTGAGATAAAGATACTTTATCTTGCTTGAAGAAATGGTGTATAGTTCAAGCTCACCTTTCTTCTTCATAAATTCGTAATCTTTAACAATCTCATTATCAATATATTTGACAGTTCTTACAACCATATTCCTTATCTCATTGTTGGAATTGATGGAAATGATGCCCAAGTCGTTGAGATGTGCAAAACCGCTAAGGACATTGAGAGTGACGAAATAACTTGAATAATTGCTGTCCTCAATCCACGGGAAGCTGCCGTCGTTTCTCTGTACTGCTTTCAATTTTCTGATACTCTGAGCCTTATTATACGACATCTGGTTGGCGTCAAAAAGCATAATCATGCGTTCACGCTGTTCCTGTTCGTTTGCGGCTTCAAGAACCCATGGGGTTTCATTGAGCAGAATATCCTTCAGTTCCTGATTCTTCTCCAACTGTGATACGAAATCATCCGGATTAGTGGCCTTAATCAGACGGTAAACCTCTTCAATAGTAGGATTGTTTTTAACTATATAGTCAGCAATCAAATTTGAATACAATTTTCCGAAAATGATATCCACAAGTTTGTCATCCCCATCCTCAAAATATGGGAGGGTTTGCACTGCATACCACAGCGGATTTGGCGTATATTCAAGTGTAACCGACTGAGTGTAAATGTTTTTCTTGCCGAATTTTTCATTGAAAGACTTAAACTTGTAAGCATTTTTTCCTGCTTTTCTGACGGTCATAGGCAGAGTTTCCGTGACAAGCACTTTGGTGGTAAGCACAGGTATGATGTGTTCCTCGGCATCGGTCAGGGAAGCTGTTTCGGCAACCGAACGAATGGTAAGGACAGATGCATCCTGCGGGACTGTAAGTTTCCATCTTACTATAACAGAGTTGTTATCAGCAACCGTGAAACCAACCTTTTCTTCCTGAACCGTCTGAGAGGTGATATTTTCGCCCTTTTCATTGGTGACGACGAGATAAGACGTACCTGTCAGGGTTTTGTCGGAAGTATTGGAAATCTTGGCTGAATAATAGATTTCATCGTTCTGATAGAGTACTTTGGGATAATTTGGAGTAATAAACAAATCCTTTTTAGCAACTATCTCCATTTCAGAAATGTCTGCCGACAAATCCTTGGTATGTGCTACTGCTCTGAATTTCCATTTGGTTATGGACTGAGGCACCAGGAATTCAAATTCCACATTACCGTTTTTATCGGTGGTGAGCTGCGGATAGAAGAATGCCGTCTCGCGGAAATCGCGTCTGATGGACTTTTCACCCTGTTGTTTGGTTTCTGCTGTTTCCTCTGCCGAACCATCCATTTCTTCTTCTGTTCCTTCAACATCTTCATTATAAGCCTCCTCTGAAACCTTTGTCATACGAAGCATCTCATAATTGCCGGCTGCCGCTGGTGCAGCATCATAAAGTATATACCGGGAGATACCATAATCCAACAAGCCATACCATTCAATCTCATCGTAGGTGCGTTCTGCTACACTTACGGATTTAGCCCTGCTGTTTGAGAATGCATAGGCACTATTTGCAGTGATACGGCTGCGTCTGAAGTTGAGCGCATTGTTGTTAACCACACTGCCCCACGAAGGAGAATAATATGATGATGTGCAGAAGTAGTCAAGTGACATGTCATACATTTCGGCAAGCAGTTCGGCATCGACAGGTTTACCCTTGTAATCGGTTATCCGGAGGGTCCACTTCTCGGTACCGCCTGGCAGCATAGAGTTTTTCTCTGTCAAAAGCTTGATATTCAGACGTTTGTTTTCGAAAGGAACCGTCACCGAGAAATCAGTCTGGTAATCACGGTTATTGAAGGTTGAGAACACCTTGATGTCTATGCCGCCCCTGTCCTCCTCCTTAACTTTGACGTTGATCACTTTGGTTTTGGGAACCGTTATGCAGTCGTCAAATATGACTCTGCCCGCAGACGTAATCTGCACCTTGGTTCCAGCAACCGGGGAAGATGATGAGACATACACATTGAAATCCTCGCCGGGGCGGACAATGGTTTTGTCTGTAATGACCTTGATATCCGATTGTGCAAATTTGAACTTATTGTCATCCACAACCTGGAAATAAAACGATTCCTTTACAGTGTTCCTGTAATCGTCTTTGGTGGTGACATCCATGGCATAGAAGCCTGGCGTAAGATTTTCAGGAAAGACAACGGAACCGTCCGTTGTCATTTTAACCGTACTCCCGGAATCCCTCACCCAATCCTCAAGGCTGTTTTTGCCATAGGCATCACGAGGCAGTTTTTTTTCATATTCAGACTTAGTGAGGGAATAATAGTCCGGCTCACTCCATAATTTGTTGCGATACAATGATTCAGGTGAAATCAGTTTTACCAGTTCAACATTGAACACGGTATTAATTTCTTCACCACGCAAGTTCTCAGCATATACTTTGACAGTATCGGCATGCAACAACACATATTCATCCACATTACAGCGAATAGTCATAGTCTGCTTTGACACGCGGACTCTGTATTCATCGGATATGGTTTCACCGGAAGCATCGGTGACATCAACATGAACGATGAAAACAAAAAGCGGACTGTAGAAATATCCGTCGGTATTGGGGCATTTTGCAATGAAATTGATTGTTGCGACACCGTTTTCATCGGCGGTAAGTTCACCTGAGGCTATATTGACTGTCTCACCGCTGTTTCTCCACCACCACGACCACCATGAAGTCTCTCGTGTAATCCTATATTTCACAGTGGCATTCGACAGTGGAAGTCCGGCGTATGTTTCACTTTTGACGTCAATCATTATTTTGGAATCGGGTTTCGGCTGCGAAGTCTTGTCCTCAAAGGTTATCTCGAAAGTCGGGCGCTTGTATTCCTCCACGCGGAAATAAATGCTGCCATTGCCACACCCCAAAGTGTAGGTGCCGGTGAGTCCGTCACCCGGCAAAACGAAGGAACCGGCAAAAGTACCGTATTCATTCGTCTTCAGCTTGACTTCTCCTACATTCTGATAATTAGCGTCTTTTAAAGTTACGGTCACCGGATAGTCAGGCACAACTGAATTGATTCTGTCTTTACTCCTTGTGGCTATCCCTTTAAAGAACACCGTTTGTCCCGGGCGATATATGGCACGGTCAAGATAGAAACTGACAGCAGGGTTGTCGGAAGAATAACTGTAGGAACCGTGTTTCGTCAAATAGACATCCTCAGCATACCATTTTCCGCCATGTTCGACTTCGAGGAACAATCTGCCGTCATTATTCGCGAAGATTGCATCAGGTAAGTTGCATTTGCCGTTTTTATCGCTTGTATATTGGCCGACCGCAGTGTAATTGACCGAGCTGCGTCTGTAATATTCTTTATATACAGTTAATTTACAACCGCTTACTGTTTTCCCCGAGTTTCTGTCAACAGTATATATTTCATAATTGTTATTGTCAAAGGAAGAAACAATCAGATTGATATCTGTCACCTGAATGATGAAAAAAGAAACGTGGCAGGTATTATAGTTAAAAGACTTGTCGTTGGATATCAGCACCGCATAGCAGCCCTTATGAAGCGGCTGTGCGGCAACCTCCACGGAGTGCCTGCGATAGTCGTGAGGGTCGGTAACTTCCACATCCCATTGACTTACAGCCTTGGCTTTCAGATACATATCGAATTTATCCTGTCCCGATACATACTTGCGTGTGTCAGGCATGAACTCTTCCTTGTAATCAGCATTTACTATCTTGAAATACAAATGGTTACAGTTGGTGTAATTGACAAGGAAACTGAAATGTTCATCCGGATAGACTGTTTTGATATATGAACTTGTTCCGAGGTTAGGCTTAGTGATGGAGTTATACAAATTCTCGCACAATGCGGCACCTCTGGAGCCTTTGTATTGTTTCATTGCCTTGAGGCAATATTCGACAGCTTTCGCATAACTGTCCCTATGTTCATCTGAAATATCGGCATCATATTTCGAGGCATCGGACCTGTAATATGAAGCTATTGCATAAATAACTTCAGAGCAGCAGCTATCATTTTTGGATTTTTTCTCAAGTGACAATAATGAATTAAGATGCTGATTGTCAGAGTCTTCAGTTTGCAAATTCTGTTTTACGAATGACAGACGTGCCAAGTCGATATCCACGAGGGCATCTATTTCCTTCTGATGAAATTTTTCAAGATTCTGATACAGGCGCAATGCATCGAGGAGGAGTTGTGATTCGCTCAATTTGTCGTTAATATCGAGTTTTATAAAATCATCCGCCGGTTTAAGGGCGTCATCGGTCAGGAAGTCGGCACCGAGAAGATTATTTGACGGTTCGGAAAAATAATCGATGGCACGATGAGCGAGAAAATCGTAGAGTGTAGGCCGGAGATTTCTGCTGTTGATACCTTTATCTATAATGTCATCAAACTGTTCAAGTGGTATTTCCTTGAGTTTGTCGGCATCTTCAAGTGATTTGACATAATATTCGTAAGAAATGTTTTTAAAGTCTTCGCGCGACCATGCGGCAAGGTCTTCGGGACGCGAATCAGAAGCCACGTTTCCGTCCAATTTCCAACTGTTTTCATCATAATAGTTTGAATACAGTTCAGCTGTCAGCGAATAATACACATTCTTCTCAGGGAAAGAGGAGGCCTGGATTAGTGAATCGAAGGCATGAATGGTGTTAACAGAGGTGGCTTCTTCAAATTCAAGGTTAATTCTTGCCCTGAAAATCGCAACCTTAATGAGTTGTGAATAGTTGTCGTTGGAACGTGCAACAGTCTCTATTTCAGCAAGTTCTTTAATTGCAGAAGCAGGGAGTTGGTCATCAATGTGTTTTTTGACCAGAGCCCAGGAATTGGAATAGTCGGTTTTATCGGTTTTCATATTGGTTGAAGCAATTTGTCCGTGAGTACAAGAAGACAGGAGCGCTATAGTTATAAATATCACAACTTTTTTCATAATGAATCAAGTAAAAAAAACACAAAAACATTTTACGAATGTCGGCGCAGATACATGCCGGACATTCACATAGTTTTAATGAGCAATAATTATGCCATTATTGTAAAGTTCAAGGGAATCGGCCACTCGTTGGAGTTCGAAACTATAGGCTGACCGATAAGGTTTATCCAACGGGGAGATAAAATCCTTTACAACGAAGGAGCCCGTGAACTTACCGGAGAGCAAACGCTGATAATATTCCGCATCTATTTTTTTTCTGAAGTCACCGACTCTTACACGATAGTAAGGGGCTTTAAAGGAGATATACACAGGGATATTCATTTCGAGTGAGTCAAAAGATTCAGCTGCTTCGTAAGCCATACTTTTTGAATTAGACCCGGAGGCGAAGAATATCTGGATGCGATAGCCGTCATAACCTGCGTGGTATGAATCATACACATATTTTTTTGACAGTATGGAATCGAGCAGTGGTGACGAATAGACGTGGAGTCTTCCCGGATTATTCTGTTCACCGTAGGGCGTATAATATTGCGCGTTGGCGAAACAGGCGCCCATGAGGAGCAGTATGAAGGGGATTATCAATTTACATTTCATAGTTATTATATAAATGTGGCTGCATAAATTTCAACTGCAAAAATAAATTATTTTTGGATATAATTCACTAATAAAAGCTGTTGAGAATCTTGTTGGTAAATAAGAAAAAAAAATTATTAAAGTTAGCCACAATTCAAAATTAAGTATTATCTTTGTGGTTGGATTGTGTATAGGGCTAATTTTGCTCACAAGCAGGCTTAATTGGCGTTATACCAATATGTTATATAATTGTATTTAATAGTAAAAATATAAAAAAAAACAGAAGTATGAAAAAAATTTATTATGTATTAGGTTTGATTCTTCTTTTCACCGCATGTGGAAAAGATTTAGCACCAGTAGTAATAACAGGTGAACCTAAAAGCACAAACATTGATGCTAACAGTGCTGTATTGACTGGAACTATCGTTGACGACTACAACAACGAAATCACAGAAGTCGGGATTATGTATGGAACCGCATCAGATGCATTAACAAACACCTGTGTAGGAACATTGAAAAACGACCGTATCAGTGCATCATTAACCAATCTTGAGCCTGGTAAGATTTATTATTATCGTGCATACGCAACATCATCCGTCGGAACAGGTAATGGTGTAACCAAATGGTTCATGACAGGAAGCAGCATACCAGCTGTCAAGATGATAGCTCTTTCAGACAACTGCACTCCTACAACCATTACCGTAAAAGGTCAGATAGAAGACTTCAACGGTGATGCAGTCACATCATGGGGGTTCGACTGTGTGTCAAAAGAAACCGGTATCACCTACACTTTGACCAAACCTGCATACAACTATGATGACAACACATTCACAGGCACATTCACAGGTCTGGTTGCATCTTCAACATACGACATAACAGCGTTTGCAGTCAATAGCAAAGGTAGAGCCATATCAAGCACCTTGACATACGAAACCACTTCATTCCTGTCAGATTTCATGAAAGGCTTTATTACAGTTAACGGATTGAAGGTAAGCAGTATAGAAATAACCACAGCAGTGGTTAAAGAAATCAACGGTTTAACACCGACAGATGATGACAACTATCCTGCAGTCAACATGAGTTATGCAACAATCAATGGTTTCATTGAAAAACTCAACGCAGCAACAGGCAGATCATTCCGTCTTCCTACACTTGCTGAATGGCAAGCTCTTGCAAACGATGGTCATAGTTTCAGCGGCAGCAACAACATTAATGAAGTCGCCTGGTATTTGGGCAACTGCAAATCAAAGCAAAAGGTCGGTCAGCTTAAATGCAACGCCAACGGACTCTTTGACATGAGCGGCAATGTTTGGGAAATGACTACAACAGCTGGTGGTGACAACATCAGCCACTACATCTGCGGCGGCAGTTTCAGGTCAACTGAAGATCAATGCGTTGTAACTTCAAAGGTAGCTTATCCTGACGGTCAAGGTTCAGATGAAATCGGTTTCCGTCTTGTAGAATAATAACATACTATTCTTTGCAAGTTTGTTTAAATTAAAATTAATCATAATCCAAAGGCAGACTTTTGTGAAGTCTGCCTTTTGTTTTATACAAAATGAACAGCAATCTGAATCCATCACCAGAAAACCTGTCGGCAAGCGACAAGAAATATGAAGTCGCGCTGCGTCCGCAGGATTTCAGCAGTTTCGCGGGGCAGGAGGCCATCATAGCCAACCTTAAGGTGTTCTGTGCCGCCGCAAAACAACGCGGGGAACCGCTTGACCACGTGTTGCTGCACGGACCTCCGGGATTGGGAAAAACCACCCTATCAGCCATCATAGCCAATGAACTTGGAGTCAACATGAAAGCCACATCCGGACCGGTTCTCGACAAACCGGGCAACTTGGCCGGACTGCTTACCAACCTCGAGCCGCGTGATGTCCTCTTCATCGATGAGATACACCGTCTGTCCCCGATAACGGAAGAATATCTTTACTCCGCCATGGAAGACTATAAAATCGACATCATGATAGATTCCGGGGCCAACAGCCGCAGCATCCAGATAAGTCTCAATCCATTCACCCTCGTGGGAGCGACGACACGTTCCGGACTGCTTACCGCTCCACTGCGGTCACGTTTCGGCATCACCTCTCGACTCAACTACTATCCTGCAGCAACCCTGTCGAAGATTCTAAAACGCTCAGCCTCAATACTCAATACAGAAATTGAAGATGAAGCATCATACGAAATTGCACGCCGCAGCCGCGGGACACCGCGTATTGCCAACCTGTTGCTCCGCCGCGTCCGCGATTTCGCACAAGTACAGGGCAACGGCATAATAGACATCGACATCGCCAAGATAGCGCTCGCCGCACTCAACGTGGATATCAACGGTCTCGATGAAATGGACAACAAGATACTTTCCGCCGTAATCGAAAAATTCGGAGGCGGCCCGGTAGGCCTCACCACTATCGCCACAGCCGTATCGGAAGATGCAGGTACAATAGAAGAAGTATATGAACCATTCCTGATTCAAGAAGGCTATCTCATAAGAACTCCACGCGGCAGACAAGCTACGGAATTGGCTTACAAACATTTAGGGAAAGAAATCTACAACAGAGCCGAGGAAGGACTGCTATTCTAAGCTAAAAGATGCTCCAACAAAATCTTTATCCCGATGCAAATCAGGATCACTCCGCCGACAACTTCAAACGGGAAATCAATCTTTCTGCCTAAGAATCTGCCGAGCAGCAAACCGACCAACGAAAACATATAGGTACATCCCCATATTATTGCCGAGGATATGCCGACAGACTGCTGTGAACATGCGAAAGCAACACCTACTGCAAGGGCATCTATGCTCGTCCCGACCGACAACGTAACCATATTCCGGAGAGCAAAGGGATTGAAAGATCTTTCATCCTCGTCGGACTTCAGACCGTCAATAATCATCCTCACGCCAATAAAGGCAAGCAATCCGAAAGCAATCCAGTGGTCAATATTCTTTATAAGCTCTTCAAAATTGTGACCTAAAAACCAGCCGAAAGCAAACAGACCGGCCTGAAAAACCGCCATGAATAACGGAAATATCACATAATTGCGCTTTTGTAACTCCTTTCTGCCGATACCGGCAGCAAAACTGACCGAAAAACTGTCCATTGAAAGACCGACGGCAACCAAAATAATCTCAATGATTTCCATAAAAGGTTGAAAAAGTAGCCCCACAAGGAATCGAACCTTGATTTAAAGTTTAGGAAACTTCCGTTCTATCCGTTGAACTATAGGGCCGAGATTATAATTGGGATGCAAAAATACAATTTATTTGGTTATCTTTGCAAAAAATTACAACAATAAATAAGAAAAGCTCAAAAGATGAACTTCGTACAAGATTTACAATGGCGCGGCATGATACACGACATCATGCCCGGAACGGAGGAACAACTCAATAAAGAGATGACTACCGGTTATTTAGGTATTGACCCGACAGCCGACTCACTGCACATAGGTCATCTGGTAGGAATCATGCTTCTCAAACACCTTCAGGAAGCCGGACACCGCCCGATAGTATTGGTCGGAGGTGCAACCGGTATGATAGGTGACCCTTCAGGAAAATCTCAGGAACGCAACCTGCTCGATGAAGACTCGCTGCGTCACAACCAGGAATGTATCAAGAAACAGGTAAGCAAATTCCTCAACTTTGATGACAATTCAAAGAACGGGGCAATAATGGTCAACAACTACGACTGGATGAAGGACTATTCATTTCTTTCATTCATCAGGGATATCGGAAAACACATTACGGTAAACTATATGATGACCAAGGATTCAGTAAAGAAACGCATCAACGGCGAAGGCCGCGAGGGCATGTCCTTCACTGAATTTGCATACCAACTGGTTCAAGGCAACGACTTCCTTCACCTTTTCAAGACCTATGGTTGCAAACTCCAGATGGGCGGAAGTGACCAATGGGGGAACATCACCACCGGTACCGAACTGATTAGAAGAACTTTGGGGAAAGAGGCTTTCGCACTGACATGTCCTCTGATAACAAAGGCCGACGGCGGAAAATTCGGCAAAACCGAGTCGGGCAACGTCTGGCTTGACCCGCAGCGCACATCACCATACAAGTTCTATCAGTTCTGGCTCAACACATCCGATGCCGATGCCGAAAAATACATCAAAATCTTCACGTTGTTCCCGAAAGAACATATCGAGGAAATCATAGCAAAACACAACGAAGCACCGCATCTGCGCCTGCTTCAAAAGGAACTCGCAAAAGACATAACCATCCGCGTCCATTCACAGAAAGACTACGACGATGCCATATCAGCCTCGGAGATTCTCTTCGGAAACAGCAATGCTGACAACCTCAGAAACCTGCCTGCCGACATGCTTCTCTCAGTGTTTGAAGGTGTTCCGCAAGCCGAAATCCAACGCTCTGAACTTCAACAGGGTATCGGTGTCATTGATGCTCTTTCAGAAAAGACCGGCTTCTTCTCATCAAAGGGTGAAGTCAGACGCTCGTTGAAGGAGAATGCAATCTCCATCAACAAAGAGAAGGTTAACGATGAATATGTCCTCGGAGAGAAAGACCTCATCAACGACAGGATAATCCTTGCCCAAAAAGGCAAAAAGAACTATTATCTTATAATTGTGAAATAACGGAGACGGGACATATCCCGTCTTCACTTCCATTTACCTTAGCACTATCCCAATGGCGATTTTATTGTAGAGTTTAACTGTTCGGGTGAGATTGTTGTTGTATGTGAAACGTGTTTTGAGGGAAATCTTGACTGTCTTCTTCATTGAACAAGCTATCTCATTGTCAATCTGAAACTTGAAATAACTGATCCAATCTTTGGAAAAGAATTTGCCTTCCCCAGGGAAAAAAAACTTGCCGTTATTCTTCACGGTAAGTACGCTGTTGATTTTCTTACGGAGATTATAGCTGAAATCAAGGCCGGTCATATTGTATATGAACTTCCCCTTCATCACCCCGCTGATTTCATCAGTCCCCTGAGCATCATATATCGACTGATTGAGAAACAGCACGCACTCGGCACTTGCAAGGTTCAAGGCACATGAAACCTTCATAAAGTTGTCAAAAGAATACTGCAGACCTAACGACCAGCTGACATTTCCGGGAGACATGAACGATGATTCGAGAAGTTTGTCCTCCTTGGTGTCAAAAATCTGCGACGTCATGGAAAGGGAGGTCTTGACCTCAAAATCATCAATGGAATATGAAAGGGTGTTCTCCACTTTCATTTCATCAGCCGACTTGCTGACCTCTCTGTCAGACACTGCACCACCCAACTGGTATGAAGAACTGAAATCGTAAGTCATATTCTTCCATTTGCAGTCGGCGGAAAAACTGACTGCCACATCACCTGAATATTTCACAGGTGGTTTTACCGAATCAGTAAGATTATGCGAATAATTCTCATCAAAAGCGAAGTCAGCGGCGGAATTCATGTTCCATTCGCTTTTTGCGACAGAATCACCCGTCTGCAATACATCTTTTACGGAACTTCAATCTTCACTGATAAAATTGCAACTTATAAAAACTGTCTTGATTCTGTAATACTTATTGTTGTGACAGTCATTGAACATCTTTCTGATCACATTGTTGAAAAAAGAGATATTGGAGTACATCAGAACATACAAGACATAATCACAATCATCATCCGGCAAAACCAATGGATCGGTCCAATACACCAAGCTGTTCAATGTTTTTCGGACAGATTCAGGCTGTTCGCTAACTATACAGGGAATTTCAGGGGTAAGATTGGAAAAAGCATCGCGTTTTTCACCTGAACAACGGTACTTTCCATTCTCATCCTTAGAGATATCGACATATTTACCTTGACTGTCAAGCATAAATGTCGTCGGAAGTCCCAAATCGAGTAAAGTGTCATTGAGGATATCATGAATTGCGGTGTTATCCTCATCATCCTTGATATAGGCAAGATAGTCGGCATACGAGGAAAAGCTCTTGAATGATAGCTTTTTGCATTTTTCGACGGAAAGAACCTTATTTGATAACTTTGAGTATCTTTTCCCCATCATAGTACATGAGCCGAGCAGAAAAGACATGGCTGC